>DAIRSD010000550.1:0-3054 GCA_036804625.1 Aureliella sp.
CGTCCTTGGGGGGAGGGCTATTCCAATCTGGGAAGCTTTATCTTGTCGGCTGGAGGTTCTTATGATTCGGTGCAGGCGAGGTCCATCTGCGGTTCGATTACCGCTCTGCTGCATGGAGCAGCCAACCTGACCAGCGCGGAAATGGCTGGTGTGGTGGGTCCGTTTGTCGAGTACGCTCGCTACCGTGAGCCGATGCAGCGAGTCATGCAAATGCACCGCGATGCAGTTGAGCAGATTGACGATTCAGGCCCCGAGTACCTGAAGGATGCGGCTCGTGAGCTATGGGCCAAGGTGATCGAACTAGGTGATCGGTACGGCTATCGCAACGCGCAAGCAACAGTCCTGGCACCTACAGGAACGATCAGCTTTATGATGGACTGTGATACGACGGGCATCGAGCCGGATATCGCGCTGGTCAAGTACAAGCAGTTGGCTGGCGGTGGCATGCTGAAGATTGTCAATCGCAGCGTCAGCCTGGGCCTTGAAACCCTAGGATACCAGCCGGAGCAGATCCAGGAGATCATTGCCTATGTCGACAAGAGCGACACCATCGAAGGTGCCCCTCATTTGAGTGAAGAGCATTTGCAGGTTTTTGACTGTGCATTCAAACCTGCTAATGGCAGTCGCAGTATCGGTTGGCAGGCGCACGTCCAGATGATGGCTGCGGCTCAGCCGTTCCTTTCTGGTGCCATTTCCAAAACGGTGAACATGCCTAATGATGTGACCGTCAAGGATATAGCCGATGCCTATTTTTGGGGCTGGGAATTGGGTTTGAAGGCCATCGCGATCTACCGTGACGGCTCCAAGCAAAGTCAGCCACTGAACACCCAGTCGGAAAGCGACAAGAAGGAGGCAGCAGCGGAAGAGGTGAAGGTGATCTATAAGGCCAGGCGTGAGCGTCTGCCGGATACGCGCCAGTCCGTGACGCATAAGTTTAACATCGCGGGCCACGAGGGCTATTTGAACGTCGGTCTCTATCCCGATGGACGCCCTGGTGAACTTTTTATCACCATGGCCAAAGAGGGCTCTACTGTGGGTGGTTTGATGGATGCGTTTGGCACTGCCATATCGATGTCGCTTCAGTATGGTGTGCCACTGGAAGTTCTGGTCAACAAGTTTAGCCACACGCGCTTCGAGCCGATGGGGCATACTTCCAACCCAGACATTCGCATTGCCAAGAGTGTCGTAGATTATATTTTCCGCTGGATGGGAATGACTTTCCTGCCAGGTTACCGAGAAGCGGCCACCGGACAGCTCAAGTCAGAACCCACGGCACCTGCTGGCTCAACCAGGACAGCGGTTCAGGCTGATGGCAACGGGGCCGCTTATGTTGCAACAAGCGTTACCCCCGCTGCACCGATAGCTCATGCCGCCGTCAATGCGGCTTCGCTGGAGCGAGCTGGTGTGATGTTGCCCACAGCGGGAAGCAAGGGGGCTCGAGATAGCCAGTTTGCGGGCTTCCAGTCCGACGCCCCAAGCTGTGATAATTGCGGAGCGATCACCGTCCGCAATGGTAACTGTTATCTGTGTCACAACTGCGGCAACTCGATGGGTTGCAGTTAACCGGATCTTGGCCAGTTGACAGACTGTCCAAGTAGACCAATTTCGCTGAAAAATCCAACGTAACCGTTCAAGCTTGAACGGTTACGTTATTTTTTGGAAGGCTGAGCGATAAACAGATCGGAGCTGGGAGGAATACGGCTTCGCAATTCCGCCCCGATCACTCGCTTGGGAAACACCGGCTGAGCAGCAGAACGTGATTGAATGTCGGTGTCCAGTGGGCTACTGACCGTTTTGGGCTGGTCAAATGAGGCATGATGGGTGGTTGGTTCGAGCGCCCGGTGAGCAACGATCTGGCCTGGGCTGGTCGATTGATCGGCATGAGTTTGTAGAGCATGATCGGGCCACTCAATGGATGCCAGTGCGGTCGAGGCGATTTCTTTGTCTGGCTGCCAGTCGTCTGGGAACGGAGAGTATCGATTGGCCGTGGCAGCGGGTTGCTGCAAAACGGGTGGCGGAAGATCTGCCATATCAACAGCTTGGGCTGCTGGTGGAAGTTCATGCTTGACGGGTGGACTGGCTGCAAAAGCTTCCTGCTGCTTGGATCGAGTCATCAGAGCATCCAGCGGGCTGGGTTTTCTGGCCCAGGTTGGGAATTCGGTCACCATGGGCGGTGACTGAATCAAGTTTTTGCGGTCGATACTATCCATCGATGCTTGTGTTATCGACGCTGGAAGCGACAAGCTGGACGGTTCAGATCGAGCTAGCTGAGGCGTTTGTCCGCCGGTACTTGGAACAGAATCGGAGGGTTGAATGCGCGTTCTGTGGCCACCATGGGCTGTAGCCGACTGATGTGATTGAGGTGAAACCTGTTTGGAGGAATCACGGCGAAGAAAGGGCAAGGTTAAGACGATACCTAGGCCCAGGGCAAGCAAGGCACCGCGACGCGGCCCCAGACGGACAAGGTCAATTCTCATGGC
Source organism: Aureliella sp. (assembly GCA_036804625.1). Taxonomy (GTDB): domain Bacteria; phylum Planctomycetota; class Planctomycetia; order Pirellulales; family Pirellulaceae; genus Aureliella. The sequence continues at coordinate 2,481 of DAIRSD010000550.1, forward strand.
ACTGTTATTCCGCCCTGCAAGGGCAAAATCCAACCGCCGTGCCACTTCCATGCGTAATTGCGGTCGCTGGGATCTTGCTGAGTGCCCTCAATACGTCATGGCTCTCAGGTTCAAGTCATTTCAATCGACCTATCCAGGTTGGCTGTAGGAGAATTTTTTTACAACTTCGCTTTGAGACGCTTGCGCAAATCCTTTGCAGCAGTAAAGCCGTGCCAGTTTTATAGGTTGTAGTGACTGGCCCAAGAGACCGCTGTATGTCTCAACCTAAGAAAATCAGCCTACTGCACTAGCACTTTGCAGCAATAGTTCCGTTACTTGCTGATCATTGATGCAAAGATGTTGTCGCAACCCATGAGTTACAAAGACTCGCACCTGTTTGACAAAGCGATCAAATTGCTCGGTGGCCAGGGCACGTACGACCGGGGACACACTAGCCAGGGGCTGTAGCCTGCCATCAGACAGAATATCCAAGCGGAATTGGATCTCTAGCTTCATTGGTGGAGCATCAATCAACAGGTCGTTAGGGCCAATCGGCACTCCACATCGCTCCGAAAGGGCATGGCTAAACCGTTGA
>DAIRSD010000551.1:0-3045 GCA_036804625.1 Aureliella sp.
GGCGTGCACTGGCCGCTGTGGAAAGGGAAATTTCAGAAACTGTCGAGCGATTTGACAGGACGATTGGCGTCTCACGGGAATAGCGCGCTGTCTACCACGGTTCAGTTGAGTGCTGAACTTCGTTACCAGGGGACCGATGCGGCGATCAGCGTCCAATGGCCGACAAATCCTTTGTTGGATTGGAATGTGGATGAACTGGACCGACAGTTGGCCCAAGCCTTCCAGCGACTGCATCAATCGCGATACGGCTACATTCGGTCAGACCATTCTATCGAACTGGCCGCGCTACGCGTTGCAGTCCACTCTTCCGCTGCTTACCAGCTTCCTGAATCGAAGTCGTCATCGCCCATCGCGCTTTCTGAAGGCCAGACATTTTCCAGTTGCACTGCCGCTGGTACCAGTTATGACTGCGTAAATCGATCAAGCTTGTTGCCCGGCCAGGAAATGGTTGGTCCCATGATCGTGCTGAATTCAGGATCCACGCTGACATTGGAAGAGAATTGGACTGCACGAGTACTTAGTGACGGAACGTTGGAATTGATTCGGCGACCAGTCGATGCCTCAGTCGAATTGCATAAGCACTGGGCGTTGGATGGCATGAAGCTAGACCCAGTAGTGCGAGACTGTTATGCGCTGCGACTGTCGGCGATTGCGACGCAGATGGGATACGTGCTCCAGCAGACCGCTGTTAGCGTAAATGTCAAACAGCGTAGAGATTTTAGCTGCGCGGTTTTTGACGGATGTGGTCAGTTGTTGGCTAGCGCTCCGCACGTGCCGGTGCATTTGGGCGCTATGGGTCAGACGGTCCGCCGAGTGATCGCTGGTTTTTCCGATGTTTCCGAGGGTGATGTTTTTCTATGCAACGATCCCTATGAAGGTGGTTCGCACTTGCCAGATTTAACCATGATGATGCCGGTGTTTGCACCCGGTCAAGTGCAGCCTCTGTTTTGGGTGGCCAATCGCGCTCATCACGCAGACATTGGTGGCATTAAGCCTGGTTCGATGTCGATGTTGGCGGATTGCCTGGAAAAAGAGGGCCTGATCATTAGTCCGTTTCGACTTTGGCATCGTGGTCGTTCCGCTTACGATCAACTGCGACAATTAGCTCAAGGGGCCGTGTATCCGCCTCGCAATTGGTCGGAGAATGAAGCCGATTTGCACGCTCAGCAAGCAGCTTGCGGGCGCGGAGTGCAGTTGCTAGACGAATATGCGCAGTCGCTTGGTTGGCCGCAGATGCAGCGTTATGCTCAGTTTCTGCTTGAGGCCAGCCAGCAGCGAATGCAGAATTTTATTGCTGGTCCGTTAGTCAAATTAGTGCCAGCTATCGCCCATCAGCCCCTAGGTTTTGTCGACTACTTGGAAGACGGCACACCTATTCAAGTGACAATCAAGCGAGTGGGACTGGGAAGGCTGCACGTTGACTTTAGTGGTACAGGTCCCGCTAGCACCAGTAACCTGAATGCGAATCCATCGATTGTCACGGCAGCCGTCCTGTACGTGCTGCGCAGTTTAGTGCATGACGAACTGCCGCTGAATGAAGGGGTCCTTCGAGCCATCGATCTTGTGATTCCAGAATCGGTGCTTAATCCCCTGCCCCACCCGCAGCGTGGACTCAGTCCAGCCGTGGCTGCTGGCAATGTGGAAACTTCGCAGAGAGTGGTCGATGTGCTGTTGGGAGCATTGGGAGTGGCCGCTGCATCTCAAGGAACTATGAACAACGTCCTTTTTGGCAATGCACAGTTGGGCTTTTACGAAACGATCTGTGGAGGCTCAGGTGCAACTGTTAACCGGTCGGGGGCAAGTGCCGTTCACACACACATGACCAATACTCGGTTGACAGATCCTGAAGTGCTGGAAATGCGGTATCCAGTTCGACTGGTCGAGTTCTGTGTTCGCCAGGGAAGCGGTGGGACCGGGCGTTGCCCAGGTGGAGACGGTGTTCGTAGGACCTACCAGTTCTTGGAACCGGTCACAGTATCGCTGTTGACTTCGCGCCGCAATCGACCACCCTTCGGACTATTGGGAGGCGGTCCGGGAGCCGTCGGGGAGAACTGGTTGTTATCCTCCGACGGTCAAACCGAGCGCTTGCAAGCTAATTGCCAGGTTCAAGTCCAGCCAGGCCAACGAGTAAGCATTTCCACGCCCGGCGGCGGTGGTTTTGGATCAGCCTAGCCCAATCATTCCGTTTAGTTCGATAGCTGGATCAGGCGTGCCCACCGCCTTTAATCGAACTATAATGGAGACTACTTGAGATAGCGGAGGGCGCTCTTAGTGATTAAAAAACTGGTTTGTCGGAAGGGCGTGAGCTGCGCTGCGCTGCGTAGGATCGGGCTTGTTGGGTGTCTGATCCTGTCATTTGCTTCAGCACTTCAGGCGCAGCGTACCGAGATCACCACCGGAGATGCGGGGCCGCGCGAAGTGCGTGAGATCTACGACAAAGGGCTGCAGTATCTACAAGAAAGCCAAAGCGACAACGGTGGATGGAGCGACAGTTACTCTGGTCCAGGGACCAATGGAATGGCGATGATGACTTTTTTGGCTTCTGGTGAAGATCCCAATTTCGGACGTTATGGCTTGGTCATTCGTCGCGCAGTCCAGGCGGTCATACGTGCACAGGATGCTTCCACAGGTTACATGGGTGACAGCATGTATCAGCATGGGTTTGCCATGCTGGCCTTGGCTGAAGCTTACGGCGTTGTGGATGAGACCGAATTATGGGAAGGCAATCAAGCGGGCAAGCAACGTTCTATCGGCGAAGCGCTGGAACTGGCCGTTCGTTGTGCGATTACGTCGCAAGCCAAGAATCCACATCAAGCATGGCGGTACAGCCCCGGAGCGCGCGACGCGGATACGTCTGTCAGTGGAGCCATCTTGATGGGTCTCCTGGCGGCTCGTAACGCAGGCATCGAGGTTCCAGATAGCTCGATCGACAAAGCCGTCAACTACTTCAGTTCGATGACAGGCGACTCAGGTGCCGTGGGCTACTCTGGTGGTATGGGCGGATTTGGTCAATCGATCGCTAGAAGTTCTATTGCCTGTTTGGTC
>DAIRSD010000552.1:0-3036 GCA_036804625.1 Aureliella sp.
GGATCGATCTTTAGAAGCAACTGTCCCTTATGAACGTGGTTGCCAGGCCGCATGTAGACGACCTTCTCCAATACGCGCCCACCCACCTCGCTGGACACTTGAATTACACGATAGGGCACCACCACTCCGGATGCCGCGATATCCAGCGATTCAGTCAGCGCTCTGACCGATTCGCCCTGCGCTGCCGTCATCACCGATTATAGGGAAGCCATATCAGACCGAAGTGCAGCATCCTTTCCCGCTTCGGGCTTCTGCGCCACAAAATAGGCGACCACCCCTAGTCCAACAAAAGAGGCCGGAAGGACCACGCCCAATATGGCGTGTAGCCCTTTGCTGACAAAATGTGGATGATTCATAGTATGCTTAGATGAACCTTACAATAGGACGCCGCGAGTCCGTGGCAACGTCTCTTAAACCCCTCAACCCCGCACTTAGACCTACCAGTGTTCTCACTTGTTATCGATTTCGCAAGCCCGAAAACGATGTTTGTGCAAAATCTACCGTTTTGTTAACTATCTCCCCAAGCTCCCAATCGATGAATACTCGACCTCTCGGCCCATTGTGGGGGAGTAGGTGTCCAAAGCGGCAGAATCGGAATTTTCGCTACCTGTTATTTATATTCGAAGGGCAACTGTTCGGATTGTCTAATTTTTATCAACCAGTGTCTTTTATTTTGTTTCCTTTTCGCGAATAATCAGACCAAGTCTTACCGGCCCGATATTTCGGCGTAACCCGCTTCACCCCTCGCAAACAACAGGCTTTGTCTTATGCTCAGTTTCAGGCAGCGAGGCATTTGGTCTCAGGGAACCAAGTTCCATCTGCTGGGCATATTCGTTTTCAACGGTCTGGTGTCCGCCTGCCTTACCGGCACTCCACTGGGCGTGGTCGCTTTGGCTCAAGAGCTTATCTTGCCAGTACCAGGGTTAGACACGGCTCCCTCTGGTCAGACGTCCGATCCGACTGGAACCACCGCTTCAGACAGTGATCCTACGGGCGAAGTTCGGTCGTCGCAGAAAGCCGTGGTACCGGCTAGTGCAGAAAAGTTGGATGCCGAAATCAAAGGCATGACCTATGTTGCCCTGAGTCAAGACCTTAGGCGGATAGCGGACGGGAAAGAGCCCAGTACATTGGCCGAATTAAAAGAACTTGAATCGCAACAATCACGTGTGGCCAAAGCAATCCAGCAAGTGACGGTCAATATCCAGCAAGGCTCGGCACAGGGTAGTGGAGTAATTATTACTAGTGATGGGTTTGTTTTAACCGCTGCCCATGTGGCAGGCGGTGCGGGACGCAGCGCAACGGTAGTGCTGCATGACGGTCGACAGTTAAGAGCTGAAACACTGGGCATGAATCGCGACAAGGATGCCGGCTTGGTGCGCATCTTAAATGGATCACAGCTCGACTTGCCGCACGCAACATTGGGACGCAGCAGTGATGTCAAAGTTGGCCAGTGGTGCATTGGCGCGGGACACCCTGGCGGATGGCAGCCTGAGCGCGGAACTGTGATTCGTGTGGGACGGATTCTGAAACGTCAGGAATCGCACACACTCTTCACCGATTGTGCGTTAATTGGTGGCGACAGCGGCGGACCCTTGTTCACCTTAGATGGCAAACTGATCGGTGTCCATTCTAGGATTGGTGCCGAGGTTTCTGAGAATATGCACGTACACATCGATGTTTTTAGTCGTGACTGGGATGCAATGGAGAGCAAGAAGGTCTGGGGGGTATTGCCTGGTTTTGATCCTCCCTACATCGGTGTTACTGGAAACCCTAAGAATGAAGGACGCGCGGAGATCACAGCGGTAGAACCTGATGGTCCGGCAGATCTTGCGGGAGTACAACCGGGGGACGTGATTCAAAGCGTCGACGATAAACCTATTCGTACATTTCAGGACCTGGAGGAAGCGGTGCGTTCTTATGCTCCTGGCGATTTTGTAGTCTTGCGTGTGCGGCGTGGAGAAGCCATTCTGCAAATGCCCATCACTATCGGTGCTCGACAATCTGGCCATTCGGAGAACTAAGGCCGATAGGCGTCTGAATCAACCGGTTCGCCGCCATTAGCACTGATCAATCCCTTCAGGGCCTCTGGTGCCATATCGTCTGGAAGCCATACGGTAGACCCATCCGCCAAAGCCGCGGTAGATCCATCGGCATGCGTACCGCCCAGGCTTATCTTTGTAGCCCCAGGTTGATTCCAATTGGCGATGTCGATATCAATTGGCTGGGTCCATTCATGAAACAGGTTGGCTCCCTCCACGACCAGCAACGTGTTGCCAGAGCCGTCACTGATACTACTGGGCGATAACGGCTGGCCTTGAGAGGGAAACAAGCCTCCGTCGCCTACGATTAGGAAATAGTTGCTGTAAGAAACGTTTCGAAAATCGTTTGCTCCTGGGCTAACATAGACGCGAGGACACAGGCGACCCACTAGCTCGGAATTTCTTTCTGAGTCCCAAGGCTCATCGAATCGGTATCGATTGTAAATCTCAAACTCACCCAACTCGCGTAAGATCAAGACTCGCCAACTGTGCATTGGCTTGCCATTTTCATCGTAAACCACCGGTGGTGGATAGGCCCCATGGTTGGCCGCATATTCATTTAAAGCTTTGGCAATGCGACTTAAATTGTTTAGACAACCTGCCTTCGCTTGACGTTGATGAACCTTCTGAACCCATGCCAACGACCCCATACCAATGGCGATTTGCCATACGATCCACACGCCTATAAAGATGACCACTGACAGTAGCCCTGCTGAAATCCAGGGACTCCTTACTTTCGACAACAAGCTGGCAAATAGACCGCTTGGCAGAGCAGGGGAGGGCAGGGGGGGCTGCGCGCGGCAAGGAGACTGCGCAGAAGATCCTTCCGTTTTCAGTCTCGGCAGTGTGACCATTTTGCCACAACTGACGCAAGGACCTGCTTGTCCTGCGTATCGATCCTCCACCAGGGTCTTCTTAAAACAGTATGGGCAGGTAAATTGAATAGGCATGACTGGCGACCACTAAATTTGCAAAAAACAAAACTACTATCATGATA
>DAIRSD010000553.1:0-3029 GCA_036804625.1 Aureliella sp.
AGGCAAGACCAGTGCCGCCATCATCCAAAAGACGCTGGAGATGGGCCATCCAAACTGGCCACTAAGCCATTCGAACAATTGATAAAGTGGTCCGGCCAAAAGAATGCCCATGAAGTTAGCTTGATTCATGGTGGCAATCAATCGACCTTTCAGTTCTCGCGGTGGCCTGGACTGCAAAAAGACCATCACGGGAATTGAGAAAATGGAAGCGAAAACGCCCACGCCGATCAAGCATACGAAACTACCCCAGTAGCCGAGCCAGTGGTGTTGGTCACGCCAAACCCCCAGTAGCAACAGTGCAGCCGCGATGCCTCCCAGTCCAATGTTGACTGCTGAGTTCCCCCAGCGAGAGCGACAAATTATGCTAGAAATCGGGGAACCAAGCATGATACCGAGTCCAACACAGGCGGTCAGCACGCTAGTGCGTGCCTCACCGACTGCTAATTGTTCCATTCCTAGTCGATTGACCGTCGGGACCGCCATTCCCGATACCAACCAAAAGATACTGGATACGAAAATAGCGGCTAGAAGAGGGCGATCCCTACGAAACAACTGACTCATGTCGCGACTGATTCCCAGGCAGTCCATACTAAGCGGCAATTGAGGATGAGCTGCTGGCACGTACCGGATCATCTTGGCGGTAATCGTGCCTATGACAGCGATTGCGATACACATCAACAATCCAGACCAGAGTTGCTGCGCCGATTCTCCGCCCAGGAACTCCTTGACGACACCAGCCGATACGATTCCAAGAATGATGGCCAGAAAGGTACTCATCAACATCAAGGCGTTGGCTCTTGCCAGATCATACTCCCGGAACAGTTCGGGCAGCACGCCGTACTTGCCGGGACCAAAAAAGGCACTCTGAGTTGCCATGAGAAACAGGACTAGCCACGTACCGGTCTGACCAAACAGATCATAGTACCAGAAGGCGATCAACCCGAGTGCCATCACCAAGATCTCAGCATACTTGCATAAAACAATTATCGGTGTCTTGCTGTATCGATCGGACAGGTAGCCAGCAAACCCGCTGAATAAAACAAATGGCAATGCAAATACCAGCCCCGCCCAACCCTGCACATCGGTCGCAGGAGTGTCGGTAGAAACCTGGGCGGCGGCACTTGCTGCGGGTATGGCTAGCAGCAACATCAGTTGTTTGTAGAGGTTGTCGTTGAACGCGCCCAAGAACTGAGTTGTGATGATACCCCAGAAAGATCGGTCTCTAAATAATGTCGGCCGAACATCTGGCGTGTGTTGGTCTGCGTCTGCACCAGTTTCCTGATGACCAGACCGATGATCGCTTGTCGACTGATGATCAAACTCTTGCAACATTTTTAGAAACTCCTTCTTCTACATGCCAAGGTAACCATTCACTGAACAAGGCGTTGCTAATCAATAGTTTAAGTATAGGTTTGAGTTTAGGATTAAGTTTGGACTTCAACTTAAACCTAAGCCTAAACTCAAGCTTAAACTTAAACCCACGGTTGTTTCCTAATTTCTCTAACAATTACGCGCCATTCAACGCGTCGACAATTCTTCGTGATCCATCCCCTTAACCGACAACTGCGGCTCGCACTCGTAATCCTGCTCGGATGTTCTAGTGCATCTATCCAATACCTCAGATTCTAGCAATAAGTCGCAACTTTACATCCAGGCTCAGCTTGGCCGATCTAAAAACATCGCATGCCCGACGATCGGTTGGGCTACAACAATTTCGTTTCCGTTGATAGGATTCACATCAGGTAACCACCCTTCACCGCCAAAAAGTGGAACAAACCTAGATGCCTAATTTTTGTCATGACACCACAACTTGGGGTCACACCATTGCAGCTGTTGCTTTTGACATGGATGGTCTGCTGGTTAACACCGAGGAGCTTTATACGCAGGTCGGACAGGCGCTGCTGCAGCGACGTGGACGAGTCTTCAGTCATGATCTGAAGAACGCAATGACGGGATTGCCTGGGCCACAAGCCTTTGCTCTGATGATTGAACGTGAGAAACTGTCCGATTCGGTCGAGATTCTTGAAGCCGAGTCGGAGGCCATCTTTGTCGATTTATTGCCGAAGCAGGTAAGGCTGCTGACCGGCGTCGAGCAGATATTGGACCGGTTGGATCAGCTTCGCTTTCCGCGTTGTGTGGCCACCAGCAGTTCGCCAGAGTTCGCAGAAACGGTGCTGACACTGGTCAAAATTAAGTCAAGGTTCGACTTTGTGATCACAGCCCGCGATGTGGCTCAAGGTAAACCAAAGCCGGATATCTATCTCGCAGCCGCCGAAAGAATGAAGGTCTTGCCGGAAAATATGTTGGTTTTGGAAGACAGTCACCACGGTTGTCGTGCCGGCGTGACCAGTGGTGCATGTACCGTCGCTGTTCCCGGCGATCACAGCCAGGATCACGACTTTACCGGTGTTCACGCACGAGCAGAATCGCTATTGGATTCGAAAATATCGAGGTTGTTGCAAAGTGAAACTTAAACGGTAGCCGCTCGCAAACTAATCCCTAACGCTTCGGATGTACAACAGCAGCCCAACAAAGAAAGGCGGATCAACCTAAATTGATCCGCCTACACTGATGTGTCGCTGGCTAATCGCTCGATCGACCAAGCATCTAATTGAAAAACGCTTATACCATTTCCTTCAGCTTCTTCAGCGGTCGTACGCGAACGACTACCGAAGCTGGCTTGGGAGCCGCCCAAATCATTTCACCCGTGGCAGGATTACGAACTTGCCGCTTGGGCAGAGCAGGCTTGTCGACCGCTACGATCTTGCACAAATTGGGAATCTGGAACACTCGTGGACCCTTCTTACCAATTTGTTGCTCGATCTCTTGTGACAAAGCGTCAAAGAACTCGGCAACTTGCTTCTTGGTCAATCCTGTGCGTTCGGCCAATCGATTGAAGATCTCTGTCTTCGTTGCTGGCTTCTTCTTGGCTGAGGCTTTCGCCATACTTTCAATCCCTTTCAAAAAATGGAACGTCAGTGAGAGGTTAAAGTGTAACAGTGGACATGATTAAAGGCCGCTTTGAACAA
>DAIRSD010000554.1:0-3004 GCA_036804625.1 Aureliella sp.
TGTCGCCGGAGTGATAGAACCAGGTCGGCGAGCGGATATCGAGGTGATCGACTTCGACAATCTGAGCGACCAGGTACACGAGTACCACTATGCCGATTTCTTGGGCGGAACACAGCGACTGGTCAAGCGAAACGACCAAGCGGTAACACTGGTGATGGTCGGAGGCAAAATCGCGTGGGAAAACGGCGACTATTCCGCCAGTTTTCGCAAGGAACCTTACGGAACCTTCCTTCCAGGGAAACACCTCTAAGCATTTGCCGTCGAGATGAATAAGGATCTGACGTTTCGACAGGTGCGATTCGTTTGGCAGATGTCTCTACTGTCTTGGAACTGTTGATGATTGGCCGGCACGGAGTCACGCTGTAATCAATTCAACTGTTCGAGTGATGTAAGACGCGATGCCGTTATGACTGAAACCTTGGTTGGCTTCGGATGGCAACACCGATACCCCGCCTCAGGTTTCGATTTAAATTGACAAAAAAGAGGGATTCTTAAAGATTAAGGCTTGGCTAAGGGAACAGCAGAGCTTATACTTCCGTCGAAGGGTTCAAATGAACCGTGCCGACGCCCACGGATCACTCTCAGGCGGTGAGAGAGTCTGTTTTTGGCGCTGGAGCCTTATCATGTCGCTTTTACCAAACTCCGCTCGGGGTAGCGATCTTGGTTTTTTGAGTGTTAGTGTCAGCAATCAGATTGCGTCGTCGCATGATTTATCGGCAGGTCTTCCTTCCGGTGGCACCTGTGTCAATGCATCGGCGATGATTGCCTCTGGTAATTTGGAATCCGGAATTGTGCCGGATGCCTCGGCTGTAGTGCGGTCCGAATCGGCTGCCGACGATGATTCTACTTTTGGTGCGGCCCATTCTGCCCACGCCCTTACAGCTAAGCCGGTTCTCAATCGCATTGCAGAGGTGCGGAAGAGCCAAGGGTTAAGTGAACGAACTCTAGCAAAGCGGCTGAACATAACTACCGAACAGTTACAACGGCTGGAAGACCCCTGCAATGATTTGTCGATCTCGCAGTTGGTCGCGGTGCAAGTTGCCCTCGAGGTGCCTTTAGTTGACCTGCTTGAGGACACCAACTCACTTTCTCGCCCGGTCCAGGAGCGAGCCAAGCTGGTCAAGGTCATGAAGACGGCTGCCGCCATTAAAGAATGCAAGCTCACATCACGAGCGATGCGTTTGGCTGAAATGCTTCGAGAACAGTTGCTGGATCTCATGCCCGAATTGAAAGAGGTCAGCAGTTGGCCGCAGTTTGGTTCGCGCCGCGGGTCAGGAGCTGTTGCAAGGATTTTGGCTCAGGAGGTCAATACCAGCCAAATCCGAATAAATGACTAACGGTTGCGTAGCCATTTTTCAGAAAACTTCAGTAGAATAGGCATCCGTTAGGCGGGGTTTGCACCCGGTACTTCGTAATGCCATTGGCAATCGTGGAATAGGCTTCAGCGGTCTCTATTGCATATTGGCAGTGCCTTGGGAATGCCCCATTTTACTTGTCGAATCGATCTCCTATGCACCTTTATCTGCTCGGCTACCGTGGCTCTGGCAAGACCACAGTGGCACATCTGTTGGCTCAGGCATTGGACCAGCCAATGGTCGACACGGACGATTGGATTGAATCCAACCACGGCAAAACCATCCGCCAAATCTTTTCGGAGAGGGGCGAAGAAGGGTTTCGAGACCTCGAGCAGACTGCTGTGGCTCAGGTGTCCAGTATTTCAATGCCAACCGTTGTGGCATTGGGGGGTGGTGCGGTGCTGCGACCGGCCAGTCAGCAGGTCATCCGTGAGACCGGAAGGCGAGTTTGGCTGGACGCCTCGCCTGAGCTTCTTTATCGTCGCATTTGTAGCGACGGCACCAGCCAGCAGCGTCGTCCGGATCTTACGGATCGTGGCGGTCTTGAGGAAGTGACCGAGATTTTGGCGCGTCGACGCCCAATTTACGCTTCGATGGCGGAATTGACTATTCATACCGATGATCGAACGCCCGATCAAATAGCGGATGAGATCCTGGTGTGGATCAATGGAATGAAATCATAAGCCTGTAACCAAAGATCACGGTCTGAAGTTACCCCAAGCTGGCCGCACTGTAAGGCGACAGGCTTTCTACACGGACGTAAGCTGGCGCGAGATTGACCCAGCCAGATGCTTGCCCGGGGCGCAGTCTGCCCAATTTTCGTCCGAATTTGAGTTCCATATCGAGTCGACGCCAATGGCATTTTTCGTAGCCTTACCTATGCCTGTTCGGATACTGATAGTCCTGGTACTTGGGCTATTGACTGCTCGCTTGATCAACTGGGCTATTTACACTTGGGCCTATTTTCCTAGGCAGTTGGGTCCTTGGAGCGCTCCGCTTTCCACTTCTAAAACTAAGAGCAAGACCAAGAGGTCGGCAGTCAAAAATTTGGCTGCTTCACGTTCTTGGTGGGATCATTTTCCGATATGGGGATGGTATCGCCTGCGACACGAACAGGTGGTGCATGGGCGATGGTACTGGGTTCGCCCATTGATAATCGAGCTTGGTTACCCTTTAATTTTGGCCTGGTATTATCGATTTCACATCTCGGGCGGATCGTTGCCTCCTGGGACAGCCCGTTTCTTGGCACCGTTGGCAAGTCAGCTCCACTGGCAGTTCCTGGGGCATTGGGCTCTATTGAGCCTTATGATTATCGCGACCTTCATTGACTTTGATGAACAGACGATTCCGGATCTGGTAACCATTCCTGGTACCGTCATCGGACTTTTGGGAGCGGGACTAGCGCCAGTTTGGTTGCCATTGACGCCGGAGTTTGGCGCAGGTGCGATATCAGGAATCACTGAACTGAAGGCAACATGGCCCGATGGTTGGGCGGTGTGGATGAATTCATGGTGGGGCCTTGGGTTAGCCTGGACTATCTAGTTGGCTTGGGGGTTTGCGCTGCTGGACCGCCGACTGATCACGCGACGCGGAATGGCGAAAGCATGGGTCTATTTCTGGGCTAGAGACCTGCGCAATCGCACGCTGGT
>DAIRSD010000555.1:0-2999 GCA_036804625.1 Aureliella sp.
CCCGGTTCTACTCCTCTGAATCGGCATTTCCCGGGCAGAACAATCCGTACGTCGGAGCACTGACCGAAGCCGTCAAATTCACTCGATTCCGTTCACCCACCATCCCGTCTCGAAGCGGCCTCCAGATGTGGAGTGTGGACCGGCTTGATCGGCCCGATTTTTTTGCGATCGACGCAAACGACATTCTTTTCATGCCCGATCGATTGCATGTCCCCGACTACACAGTGGTCCGAATGGTTGGCAGTCGAATCGATCCACAGCGTGTCCAGCAGATGCTGTCCGACAAGCCACTTCGCGCTCAGCCTTCAGAGCTAGACTCCAACTGTCGTGAACTAATGGTAAATATACTTCACGAATACGTCCCAAAGGACTCGCAAGGATGGAGTCAAGTGACGGCGGTAATAGACTGTTTACGAACAAATTACCAATATGATCGCGAGTGGCGTCCCGAAATGCCAGAAGATCAGCAGACACCCTTAGAGCAATTTTTAACGGCGCGTCGTGGTCCAAGCTATTTGTTTGCCACCGCAGCCGCTCAGATGTTGAATCATCTGGGGCATGAAACGCGACTGGTGACCGGATTTTACGTTGATCGACAGAATTGGCTGGCTGCACAGCGCGAAACAGCGATCCTACCAAGCGATGCACATGTTTGGTTAGAAATAAATGTCGGACAGGGATACTGGATTGCGTTGGAGCCAACTCCGGGGTATGACGCAGAACCCATGGCGATCAGTTGGTGGACCGCCACTAAGCAGGCCGGTCTCAAGTTCACTGTTATTATTCTGACAATGGCAAGCTGTGCAGGAGCGATCTACCTGGCGCGGAGGCTTGTGTTAGAATGGATTAGCCGACTAGGCTGGGTGGCAGCGAAGTGGGGCAGCCATCGCCGCAAAATCGTATGGTTAGCTTGGCTTTTGGACGCTCGTTGTCGTCTGTCTGGCCTGCCCCGAATGGCCGGTGACGTGCTGCGAGCCCACCTGCAATCGGTGCTGGGGGACCGACTGCCAACGGAACTTGGCGAACAATTACACCGATGCCTGCTAGTTGCGGATCGTGTTTGTTATGGTGGCTATCAACAGTTATCACAGGAAGACCAAGCCGCTATCGGGTCAGTCTGGCAAAACCTAACATGCAGTCAAATCCGCCGATGCGCTGAAGCGCCGAAGCGCTCCGGCGAATTTGCCAATAGAAAGTCCAATTGAACGTGATTTCCAATATCCCTCATGCTGCCACACAGCCGATTGATTTACTCAGGCAGCGACTCAATCAGGTGCTTCTGGGCAAATCGGACCGAATCGAATTGGTGCTGGCCTGCCTGCTGGCTGGTGGGCATTTATTGTTGGATGATCTTCCGGGTCTAGGTAAAACTACGCTGGCTAAAGCTATTGCTGACTGTTTCGGAGCCAAATTCGCGCGAATTCAGTGTACGCCCGACCTCCTGCCGACCGATGTGACCGGCTTCAATTTGTTTAATCAGAAGACTCGTGAGTTTGAATTTCATAGCGGTCCGGTGTTCGCTGATATTCTGCTGGCCGACGAGATCAACCGCACGACCCCCAGAACTCAAAGCGCGCTCTTTGAAGCGATGGCTGAACGACAAGTAACCATCGATGGACAGACTCGCCCCTTGTCTGCTACCTTTTTCGTGATTGCAACTCAAAATCCAATTGACAGCCACGGTGCCTATCCGTTGCCCGAAGCGCAATTGGATCGCTTTGCCATGAAAATAGAGATTGGCTATCCCGACAAGTCAGCTCAGTTGGCGATTTTGAATCAACCCCGCTCGTCCAATCAAGGCATGGATAAAAGTACCAATCATTTGACCACAACTCAACTTGCAGGAATTCAGGAACAAGTCGCCCAGTGTAATATCGCTTTGCCCTTGCAAGAGTATTTGGTAGCTCTTTGCGAAGCTAGCCGGCAACACGAGTCGGTCATCCTGGGGGCCAGTCCTAGAGGTATGTTAATTTGGCAGCAAGTGGCTAAGGCGTGGGCTGTCCTTCAGAATCGAGATTACGTGATTCCCGATGATTTACAAGCTGTAGCGTCCCCCGTACTGGGCGTTCGCTTGGTGACTCGCGGGCAGCCAGCATCTGCTGTGATTGAAAATATCCTTGGTTCAGTCGCAGTGCCAAGTTATAGGTAGATGTTTTATAACATTTTTGATTTTGCCAATGTCATGATGGAACGAATCACAACGATACCTAGGCGGTTCGGCCCAATGTCCATTGCAAGATGCACCGCTGGCTCCAAAAATCGGTGGCAGACTTGGATCGGTGTTATGATCATCTTTTTTGTATTTGGTTGCAACGGTGAAAAGAGTTCGCTATACGGCGACTTGGATCACGTGTTGCCAGACCACTGGCCGGGCGATGTTACCCAGGCCGGGCAGATGATCAAACAGCGTTTGGAAAAGGTGAAGTCCAGCGGCGGCAACAGTCAGCAAACCAATGCAGAACTACTGGACCTGATCTCTTGGGCTCCTGAAATCGCTGCAGACACAGAACTGGCAGAAGTGCACTGGCAGCCGATTTACGACCAGAGCGAAAAATTGCAACGACGACTATCTGCAGAGGAGTCACCGCAGGCGATTGCTGCAGAAATCGAAAAGCTAAGCGAACTGTTGCTATTGGCACCTTCACAGTTCAAATCGGATCCAATGTGGACGAATATTCCATCTGCCGCTGCGAGCGCTGACTTGCCCAACGAATCGCCTTCCGAAATACCCCAGCAAAACAACCAGCCGAATGACGATGCGGCTGATGCAGCAACTGGAAAGGAGTAGCCCCCAAAAATGGATGTCGTTCTGGGCGGAGCGTTGGTGCGAGTGATCCAAGGGCTGGTCAGTTCGATGCCAACATTAATCGTTGGTCTGTTTATTGCAGCCGTGCTGAAATACTATCTGCGCATCGAAGGCACGCTGAAACTATTTGGTGGTACCGGCTGGCGATCGTTGGCCCAGTCGTGGCTGATTGGCATGCTGCTACCAGTCTGTT
>DAIRSD010000556.1:0-2986 GCA_036804625.1 Aureliella sp.
ATCCCTAGCGGCACCTTTCTGATGGGCAGCCCGGACGACGCGACGGGCCGGCGCGATGATGAGGGGCCACAGCGGGAGGTCAAGTTGTCTGCCTTTTGGATGGCAGCGACCGAAATCTCCTGGGACGTCTACGATGTATGGGCTGCTGACTTGGACCTGTTTCGCATGAAGGCCTTAAACTTGAAGCCATCGCCGCGCGATGCGCTGGCCGAGAAGTATCAGATCTCTCAGCCGACCAAGCCCTACACGGACATGTCGTTTGGCATGGGGACTCGGGGCTATCCCGCCATCTGCATGACACAACACGCTTGCCGCACTTTTTGTAAGTGGCTTACGGAGAAAACAGGCCGTTACTATCGATTGCCCACCGAGGCCGAGTGGGAGTACGCTTGTCGAGCTGGCACCACTACAGCCTACTCGTTCGGCGACGATCCGGCCGATTTGGAAGACTATGCCTGGACCTTTGAGAATACCGACGAAGGCTACGAAAAAGTTGGCAAGAAGAAGCCCAATCCTTGGGGGCTTCACGACATGCATGGCAACGTGGCCGAATGGGTTTTGGATCAATACGACGAAACAGGCTATTCGCTGGTTGCCGATCAGCAACAAGATCCGCTGGCTGTTCCCATGACGTTGGATCCACGAGTTGTGCGTGGTGGGGGTTGGAATCAATTCCCCGAGGATTGTCGCAGCGCGGCTCGGCAAGGCTCGACCGAGGACTGGAAAAAGCAGGACCCACAGGTTCCTAAGAGTATTTGGTATTTGACCGATGCGTTGCACGTAGGTTTTCGCGTTGTTCGACCGTTGACTGTTCCCGATGCGGCAGAGCAAGAATCTAAGTGGGATAAAAGCGAACCGAAACAGGTGGAACGTGTTGGCCCCAAAGCAAACATCGATACCAAAGGTGTGAAGAACTAGAGAGTTTAAACCGTTTAGAAGTCGTCACCATCAACCCAACCGTATGGAGTCAATCAACATGACAATCAATGAAGCATCCGACCTACAACCCTCAAGTCGTCGAGGATTCATGCGAGACGCAGCGGCAACTACACTGGCTTCTACCTTGGTAGCCGGTTCGATGCAGCGGGTGCATGCCTCGCAAGACGAGACGATTCAAATCGCGCTGATCGGCTGCGGAGGACGTGGCTCCGGGGCTGCCAGCGATGCGATGCGTGTCCCCAACGAGTCGATCAAACTGGTGGCCATGGCTGACGTTTTTGATAATCGATTGCAGTCGAGTTATCAAGGTTTGGCAGGACAATTTGCCAGTCAGGTCGATGTGCCCGAAGACCGGCGTTTTATCGGTTTTGATGCCTACAAGTTGGCCATGGACTGCTTACGTCCTGGTGATGTGGTTATTCTGACAACGCCACCCGCATTCCGCTGGGTGCAGTTTCGATACGCTATCGAACGTGGACTGAATGTCTTTATGGAAAAGCCGGTCACCATTGACGCTCCAACCAGTAAGCGAATGTTGGAGCTAGCCAAGTTGGCCGACCAGAAGAATATCAAGGCCGCTGTGGGGCTGATGTGTCGTCACTGCGAGGCACGGGCTGAACTGGTCCAGCGCATTCGCGACGGTGAAATTGGCGATGTCCTGATGCTGCGAGCATACCGCATGGCAGGCCCGACAGGTTCGGCAGCTTCTGGGCCCAAGCCGGATGGAATTAGTGATCTAGACTATCAGATTCAGCGGTTCCATTCATTTCTGTGGCTTAGCGGCGGAGCTTACAGCGACTTCCTGATTCACAATATCGACGAATGCTGCTGGATTAAAGGAGACTGGCCTGTCGAAGCGATCGGATCCGGTGGACGCCATTATCGCGGCGAGGACATCGACCAAAATTTCGATACCTACTCCGTCGAATACACCTTTGCCGACGGAACCAAACTGTGGCTCAATGGTCGTACGATTCCAGGTTGTCACAATGAATTCGCCAGCTTTGTTCATGGCTCGAAGAGCTGTGCGACGATTTCGGCGCGAGGCCATTCGCCCGCGTTGTGTAGGATTTACAAAGGTCAGCGCTTTGATAAAAGCGAAGTTGCTTGGCGATTTGGTCGTGCGGAACCCAATCCGTATCAGCTCGAGTGGAACAATCTGATCGCAGCGATTCGAGCGGACAAGCCTTATAATGAAGTATCTCGGGGTGTGATGGCCAGCCTGGTTACCAGCATGGGACGCTGGGCCGCGCACACAGGCCAGCCGATCACTCTTGAGGAGTACATGCAGCATGATCACGAATTTGCGCCTGGCATCGACCAATTGACACCAGACAGTCCAGCTCCGTTGCAACCTGGTGCTGATGGCAAGTATCCCGTGCCAATGCCAGGCATCATCACCAATCGTGAATATGCTTAGGAAAGCCAAGTTCCATGTCAAAATCCTGGATTGTTGCGACAGGGATACTTGGAATGCTTGGTGTGATGATCGGTGCCTACGGGGCTCATGGGCTGGAGGGGATGCTCCAGGGCAGCGGCAATGATCTCGACTGGGTTAACAAGCGGCTGGACCAATGCGAAACAGCGGTACGATATCACTTACTACACACGGTGGCTCTTTTAGCGCTCAGCCTGTCACCACTAGGCGGATACTGGTGGTCCAAGTGGACCGCCAGTTTTTGGCTGATAGGAATTTTGCTTTTTTGTGGCGGGCTGTATAGCATCGTATTTTTTGATATGCTGGGGCTCTGGGCGATCGTTCCCCTGGGTGGGATGAGCTTAATGGTAGGCTGGCTGGGCCTTATAGTGCTTGGGTTGACAGGTTCAAGGCAGGCATCATGATCCAGCCCGACAATTCAGTTCTACCACCCGCCTATATTCTTGCTGGAGGTCGCAGTAGCCGCTTTCCGGGAGATAAGGCACTAGCGAACGTCGGAGGTCATCCGCAGCTAAAGAGTTTGATCAGTCAATTACAACAGCAAGGGCATCGGGTTACCGTGGTGGCTGATCGTTCCGATCGCTACAGTCAAATAGGAATTGAAAGCTT
>DAIRSD010000557.1:0-2981 GCA_036804625.1 Aureliella sp.
AGGCCCCCGAGCGCTTCATAGAAACAAAGTTTAGTAAGAATCCTCAGATACGCCAAGCGAACGAACGAACCCTGCGGGCTGGTTGGGCTTTTGGTGAAACTACTGAGCTATTGGACGAGTCGAATCAGGAGGAGCGAGCTAAACTTCCTGGCGGCAAGTATCGCAATATCATGGGAAACCAGGCCATGGCCTGGGGTCTGATGACCGCTGCCAAATTGAGCGACAAACAGCTCTTTTATGGTACCTATCCGATCACTCCCGCCAGCGACATTCTTCACGAACTGTGCCGATACAAGAGTTTTGGAGTCAGGACGTTTCAGGCGGAGGATGAGATTGCAGCGGTATGTTCAGCGATCGGTGCGGCCTACGGAGGCGCTATGGGTGTGACTTGCAGTTCCGGTCCCGGTATTGCGCTCAAGGCCGAAGCGATGGGGCTGGCGGTGATGATCGAACTGCCGTTGATCGTAATCAACGTTCAGCGTGGTGGACCAAGCACCGGCCTGCCGACGAAGACGGAACAGTCTGATCTACTACAGGTTTTGTTTGGTCGTAACGGTGAAGCGCCCATTCCTGTAATTGCTGCAAGCAGTCCTGGCGATTGCTTTAATGCGGCTATCGAAGCCTGGCGAATTGCCACAAGCTTTATGATTCCGGTTGTGGTGCTTTCCGACGGCTACATCGCCAACGGAGCTGAGCCATGGTTGATCCCCGATGTTCAGAAGTTGCAGCCAATCCAAATTTCACACCCTGGTCCGAGAACGGCTGACCAGCCCGCTTTCACGCCCTATTCACGCGACGAAAATTTGGCGCGGCCATGGGCCATTCCGGGTACTCCAGGCTTGATGCACCGTGTGGGGGGACTGGAAAAGGCAAACGGTTCTGGCAATGTGAGTTACGATGCGGACAACCACGAACAGATGGTCAAATTGCGAAGTGAAAAGGTGGAGCGAATCGCAAACATGATTCCTCCACAGAAGGTGTTTGGTCCAACAAGTGGCGACCTGTTAGTCGTTTCTTGGGGAGGAACCTATGGCGCATGTCACACGGCCGTCCAGCAGGCTCAAGCGTCAGGGATCAATGTGGCGCACTGTCACCTTCGTCACCTGAATCCGTTTCCAAGCAATTTGAGCGATATACTTAACAGCTACGACAAAGTGCTCGTGCCCGAGTTAAACCTTGGGCAGCTGCGGATGCTGCTTCGCAATCGCTACCTGGTGAACGCGCTTGGATACAATAAAGTCAAAGGTAAACCGTTTACTGTGACCGAACTGGTTAGCAAGATCAAAGAGACAGTTTCCGGCAGCCGCAACGGAAAACACAACTAACGTTTTTAGGCTCAAATGTGTTTCAGCAAGCATGTCCCATTTGTGATTGCCTTG
This sequence comes from Aureliella sp., assembly GCA_036804625.1. Classification (GTDB taxonomy): domain Bacteria; phylum Planctomycetota; class Planctomycetia; order Pirellulales; family Pirellulaceae; genus Aureliella. The sequence continues at coordinate 1,380 of DAIRSD010000557.1, forward strand.
ATGATTCGCCTTTAAGCAATTCATTCATCCAACCAAAATCCAATCCACGTCCGACTATTGAAGAATAGACCATGAGTGCTTCGCTACCTGTATTAACCGATAAAGATTTTGCCAGTGATCAAGAGATTCGATGGTGCCCTGGCTGTGGAGATTATTCCATTCTGGCACAGATGAAGAAAATGTTGCCTTCCTTGGGGTTGCCTTTGGAGCAAATCGTCTTTGTATCGGGAATCGGTTGTTCGAGTCGCTTTCCGTACTACATGAATACCTATGGAATGCACAGCATTCATGGTCGAGCGCCGGCGTTTGCCACGGGACTGCGAGTCGCAAGACCTGATTTGAAAGTGTTTGTGATTACCGGTGATGGTGACTCGCTGAGCATCGGCGGCAATCACTTCATCCACCTTCTGCGCCGCAACGTCGATGTAACTTTGGTGCTGTTCAACAATCAGATTTATGGATTGACCAAAGGCCAGTATTCACCAACCAGCCCTCAGGGGCAGGTCACTAAAAGCACGCCGATGGGCGCGCTGGACCATCCCCTGAATCCGATCAAATTGGCGCTGGGTGCTGAGGCTACTTTTATCGCTCGTAGCATCGATGTGCATATTAAGCACTTAGGCGAGACGCTATATCGAGCAGCCATGCATCGTGGTACGTCGGTGGTTGAAGTTTATCAGAACTGCAACGTGTTTAACGATGGTGCTTGGAGCTACGCTCAAGATAAATCGACTCGTTCAGAGACGACCATTGAACTGGAGCATGGCAAGCCACTGATTTTTGGCAAGAATCGTGACAAAGGTATTCGTCTGAATGGTTTGTCGCCTGAAGTGGTGGATCTGTCTACAGGGAAATTCTCACAAGATGATCTTCTGTTTCATGACGAGAAGGCTGATCCTGCTCTGGTCAACGTACTGGCCAGAATGCGCCATCCGGAATTCCCTGAGCCGATTGGAGTATTTCGGGCCATCCAGCAGCCGGTCTATGAAGATCAGGTGATCGACCAAATCGATGCCTCCATCGAGTCTCGCGGTGCGGGCGACCTGAACAAGCTTTTCAACGCTGGTGAAACCTGGCAAGTAGCTTGATCGATGTCGCAAACTGTTGCCTGCGTGACACCGGAACTGCACTTTAAGCCAACGCGTCCTGCATGATTTAGAACGGGCTGGCGTCTGTTTCAGGCGGGGCGCCGGGACTATCTCCAAAGTCATCGCCAGAATCGACTGAGCCTCCGAACGGATCGCTGTCCGTACTTGTGTCACTTTCAGGGCTGGAAGTATCGCCAAGCGGGTCCTCGTCTAGCTGAAGATCTTCGTTCGATTCGGACGATGATCCGGCTGTTTCCGTGTCGGCAGGAGCGACTCGAGATGATTTGGACTCTAAGGCCTGCTTGGGAGTCGATTGCAGTAATCGAGGCAGGCGGCGGCCTTTTGCCCGCAGGCACTGAATTTGACCACTGGTATTGACGACATACAAACGATCGGTCACATCGTTGGCGATGATCGCTTCGTGCATTAGGAAGGGGACGCAATCGCAGAGTGGTTGACCAGTGCGTGTATCATATGCAGCAAAGGTGTCCGAGACTGTACGACATACGATTTG
>DAIRSD010000558.1:0-2980 GCA_036804625.1 Aureliella sp.
CAAGTCTGTGACGATGCGCCGGGGAAGCTTAGTGGCTTCTTGCACCCACATCGACCCAAAGTTGAAAAGCTGGGTGTGGATTTCGCCCGGGGCCGAACCAGTTCCAAAGCTCAAGTCATCGACCGTGGAAATCCGGATTGTAACGATGATATTCATCTGCGAGATGGCGAAACATGGGTTAGCGTTTCATCCCCAACGGCAGGGGTCAGTCGGCTGACAGTCCTTGCACCTGATAGCAAGTTGTGGGATCAGCGCCGACAAACTGCCGTTGTCTATTGGTTGGACGCTCAGTGGCAGTTCCCTGGGCCGCAGATTGTCGCTACAGGCAACTCGTTGCAATTGGCAACCCGCGTGACTAAATCGGAGGGCTTTGTTCCGGCTACCGACTGGTTGGTCCAGTACACCATCGTTGATCCTAACGTTGCACAATTTGTTAGTCCGACTGCCTCCGTGCAAGGCAGCCATCAAGTTCGAGTTCGTGTCGATGAAAACGCGACTGCTGTCGCTCATCTTGCCGCTCCTCCGGAAGGTCGTGGCACGACAGCGGTATTGATCGAGGTCATCAGCCCAGCTCAACCGGCTGATCACTTGCCTGAAATCGTAGTGGGCAGGGGCGAAACCTTCGTGACCTTCAGTTCACCTGGACTGAACGTCCAAGCCTTTGGCCCTAACGCAGCCATGATCGGCGATCAGTTGAACTACGTGGCTTCCTTAGGCAATCCAGGAGACCTAAATGCAGACAATACACGCCTGGTCCTTACCCTTCCGACTGGACTGCGCTTGTTAGCAGCCAGCCCGCAGCCTTCGTCACAGACCGAGACGGGAGCAGTATGGGAACAAGGGGTCCTGGCTGCCAACCGGCAATTGGACGTGACAGCCACCGTACAAGCTGTGCAGCAGGGGACATACGATGTGCTTTTTCAAGCGGAGGCTACCGGCCTGAGCACTCGCAGCAGCGTGCGAACTGAAATCGGCGAGGCCAGTGTGGACGTCCGTTTTGCACCTGCCGGAGGTGTTTCGGAAGGCGAAGTAGGTTCGACCGTCCAGTACGAAATCGATATTCGCAATACGGGCCGCCAAACACTTACCAACCTGAAACTTTCAGTCGAAACCGATCCTGGGCTGGCTGAAGCGACTCAAGGCCCCACCAGCGTCAATCAAGTGATTAACGTATTGCAACCCGGATAGACACGATCTCTGGGCATCCCGTTTCAGATTCTCCAGGAAGGCCAACACAACGCTAGATTGAGAATCATGTCGGGTGGAGATAGCCTGCGCACCGAACGCACCGCCTCGATTTTAGGTCGGCCTGCGCGTCCCAAAACTCCGAACGTCGGCGTGGAGATCCAATTTCCAGGGTCTGAAAATCCGACTGCAGTTCGCATGAGCGTCGGCGAGACTCGCAGAGCGCTGCTCACTCTCCGCAATGCGTGCCAAGTCAGACTTTCTGGCCTGAGCGTAGAAGTGACTGTGGATGGAAGCACGCTTGAGTTCACGGGCGTCGACGTCAACAGTCGCCCTTCGACACGAGCCGACAGCAACGCCCGCATCATCTGGACTCCAGCCGATATGCTTTCAGGCCAGGGGGGAGACGTGATTCGCCAACTGTGGGTCAACGTTCGCGCTCGAAGCCCGAGTCCATCGGCAACAATTTCGGTGCGAGCTACCGCTGCAGAGGGCGTTACGGCTCAAGCCGCCGCCCAAACTCAAGTCCTTGCCGCTGACATCATTACACCTCCCGTCCTGCCGCCGGAGCAGGGCCAGGTGACTCCGCCACCGGCCGGTCAATCAGGCATTGGCCAATTGACTGGTCAGTTGCGAATCAGCATCAACCATTTCAACGATCCAACGGTTGTTGGCCGAGAAATTCGCTATGGTGTCCGGATCGCAAACCAATCCAACACCGCCAATCGTGGCGTAAAGGTCGAGCTGCTGCGTCCAGATGTTGATAGATTGGCGAACGTCTCACGCGAAGGAACTGAGATTTCCCCAGTATACCTAGCAGATCGAACCGTCAGGTTGCAAACTATCGAATACATGCGGCCAGGCGAAGAGATTTACTACATCGTCGTTTTGATTACAGACATCCCGCAGCAAATGAAAGTTTCTGCGCGCGTCTATTCCAATGAACTTCCCAGTCCCGTCGAAGCAACTGAAACGCCGACCGTCATCAACTCAGGTAGTTGAAATCTTTTTTCAGTCAGCGAAACCTATCTACCGCTAAGCTGTGCAATCTGAGCCGTCCAGTTCTGTAGTAAGCTGGCTTGGTTTGCGTTCTTGTCGACATCCTCGATCGCCCGCAAGCAACATTGCCAACACGCTATCGCTCCAGTGACCCCCGTAGTCCATTGCCCCGCCAGCATACGTCCCAATCTGATTAAGCTGTCGGCCTCTTGATCACCGCTTAATTTACCGACTGCAGCGCTGCCTGTTGGACTATCAGCCAACAGCTCCAGCAAGACCGATCGATAGAACTCAGCAGTCATGGAAAAAATCTGCTTCATGCGATCTCGCTTGGGCTTAGCCTCTTTGCCGGCTGCGTCTACGACAGCTCCAAACGACTTGGCTAGGTCTAACAGGGGCACTCGATCCAGAGACAATAGAGCGTATAGACCATCTCTGAATTCCTTCAGTTGCTCATCGGCCAATTGCTTGGCAATCGTCAAACTTCCGCCGCTGGATCGCGCCAACTCAGCGATCTCTAACTTGCTTGGAGCGACCTGAAGTACCTGTTGTCGGACAAGCAGTTCGGTAAGCTGCTGGGACGTTAATGGCTGAAACAACACGATTTGGCATCGTGAACGGATGGTAGGCAATTGTGATTGAAGGCTACTGCCGATCAGGATCATTACCGAATCGTCTGGCGGCTCTTCCAGTGTTTTGAGTAGCGAATTGGCTCCCGCTTGGTTGATAAAATCTGCATCATCAATGATCGCCACCTTGCGTCGCCCCCCGTAGGGTCGCAAGTTGATCTCGTAAC
>DAIRSD010000559.1:0-2973 GCA_036804625.1 Aureliella sp.
ATAGTGAAGACCTCCTAACACAGCAAGACGAAGGTATCAGCTTTTTTGCTTTCGTCAGGTTCCTGTTATCTCCTGCCCAACAATCGGCTCTTCGGCAGTTTGTAGAGGAAATCAGCGGTCTCGAAGCGCTCAAGGACCAGCAAGACGCACTGGCTCGTCTGCGCAGAATGGTCCCTGGACTTCTGGCCGAAGCAGACAAGGTCATGCGAACTACAGCCAAGTTGTCCACCACCTTGCGGCGATTGCTTGACGCGCGTGCGGCTGCTCATCGACAGCGACTGGCCACCGTCCTGCGAGACATTCGCACGGCGGCACTTCAGCTCAACCAACAGCCACCGACAGATCTTGTATTGGAAATTTATGCTGAAGCACACCTAACCTCCCCGCTAACACGACCCTTCTGGACCGCAGAAGCCGAATTCGAAGAGTCGACTTTATTGGAGCATATGTCCACGCCGGAAGATCTACTGCGACTGGCTGCTTCTATATCGAGAATGCACCGTTTGGACTTCCGTAAATTGCGAGGTCGAATTAGCGAATTGACTTTGACCCACCCCTGCACATTGCCTGTGCTGTTGGATCATCATCCAGCCGGTAGTATCGTCGATGTGTTAGCCTATTTCCAAATCGCAGCCGACGATGGACACTCGAGCGATCCTGTTCAGAAAGACCACGTTCGGTTGGCCAAAGCAACCAAAAATCAAGCTGCTGCAATGCTGCTGCAAATTCCCCATGTCACGTTCTTGCCACGTGCGTCGCGCCAACAGGGTGGAGCTAAGCCTCGATGAATCCCAATGATCTGAGCGGTGGACCGATCTCTGAAACACGAATCACTGCGCCAGCTGCATGGAGTCCAGTGGCCGTTCGTCTGTTGCAAGGCGTCTTGTATTTGGATGACGGTGCCGAGTTGTGGGAGACGTTGCTGAGTAATCAGACGCCGCTAAGCGATTATTTTGGCAAGTTGAGTCTATCGCTGATTGTCGACGAAACAGATGGCATGGCATACCTAAGGCAGTGGGATGAAGACGAACTGCCCGCTGACTACCCCGCGATTCCCAAGCTGTTCCGTCGCACACCGCTTAGCTACGAAGCTACGTTGCTGTGCGTCTTGCTTCGCGACCAATTGCGGCAATTCGAGGAGCACGACGTACAGAACGAACGTTGCATTGTGACTCAGTCCGATTTACTGTCAGTGTTGCAGTCATTTTTTCCTGACGATGGCAACGAAGGGAAGGGCATTCGCGCGCGGGCAGCCAACCTGCGCAAGCTGGAGGAGTTGAAGTTCGTTAAGCAGTTCGAGAAAGAGCCGCCGAGTTGGGAGGTTCGAAGAATCATGAAGGCTCGCTTGCCACTTTCGCAATTGGAAACGATCAGGCAGGCTCTGCTGGATGAAGTAGCCAAGCGAGCTAAACGCTCAACAGTTGCGACATCGGCTCAGTCAACCGTTCAGCGAGGCACTTTTCACGATGATGCTAGCGGAATTCCGTCGTCTGACAGCACCGCAAGTGAGCTTGATCAAAGCTAATGCAGTGAATCTTCGTCAAGGTGAGGGATGGGCTAGCAGTCTATGTGAGCGGCCATAGGACCATACAAAGTGAAGTCAATTGTGAACTCAGACGACAACGCGTACTCTAAAACTGAACACACTGGCGATGCACCTCTGCAGACGACAAAATCCCAGTCTGAGTCAGCGGACGAACGCAAGCCGTTTTCAGGTTATCGATTGAGCCGCCTGGAAGTTTTCAACTGGGGGATTTTCGACGGTTCGGTCTTTGTTTTGCCGCTCAGCGGACAAACGACGCTTCTCGTGGGCGAAAACGGTTCTGGCAAATCCACTCTTGTCGACGCGCTACTGACTTTGTTGGTTCGGCCTCAGGGTCGCAATTACAACGTGGCCGCTGGAGCGAACAAGAATGAAAGGGATGAGCGCAGCTACATTCGCGGTGCCCATGATCGAACGGTTGGCCCCGACGGGCGGCCTCAAGTTCAGTACTTGCGATCTGGTGTTGGGCAGTACTCTGTGCTACTGGCTACTTTCGCGAATGTTCATCAACAATCCGGTTTTACGCTGTGTCAGGTGCTGTATTTGAACAGCGAATCAGGTGTGGAACGCATCTATGCCTACTGCGATGGTACAAGAAGTATTGTCGATGACTTGAGCCAGCTTACGTCGGGGGCCACACTCAGTCGCCAGCTTCGAGAACGAGGATTCGAGACGACAACCAGCTACACACAGTACTTCCACTGGTGGCAACGCAAGCTGCATTTGCGATCCAAGGCCATGGATATCTTCAATCAGACGGTGGCAGTCAAGGATGTGCAAAGGCTGGATATGTTCATTCGCCAGCACATGCTGGAACGACAGCCTTGGAGCGATCGAGTCGCGAAGCTGCTTGCCCACTTTCATGAACTCAGCGAAGCTCACGCGATGCTGGTCAAGGCTCGGCGACAGGAAGAATTATTGAGGCCGGTCGTTGAATCTGGCCGTCGCTATCGCCAGCGGTCCATTGAATTGCAGGCAGCACAAGAACAATTGGCCGCGCTGCCGGTCTATTACGCTCGCGCCCGCAGTCAATTGCTGGAGCCCTGCTGCGCACAATGGCAGCAGCAAATCGCTTTCTGCTCCGACGAGATTCAGCGACTGGATGCCAAACTGGAAAATCTTCGGACCGACATCGCTAGACTTGAGGTCGAAATAGAAAGCGCTGGCGGCGATCGGCGGAAGCTGCTACCAAGCCTAATTCAGCAGGAATTGCAGTTAGCGGAAACCAAACGCGATTCACGCAGACGCTTCGAAGCAAACCTGAGCACCTCCGGCACTGCCATCGAAGTGACACCACCCGCCCAGTTCCACAAAGTTCGGCGGCACCTGGCGACTCGACAAGACGAACTGACCTCCCAACGTGATCGACGACGTGGGCAAAGCAACGATCTTCAATATCATATTGGAAAGCTGAAGTCGCAACAGGCCGA
>DAIRSD010000560.1:0-2947 GCA_036804625.1 Aureliella sp.
GATTCCAGGTTGACTGCCTCGCCGAGCCTGCAACTCCAAAAGTTCGACGGCCATGTCCTGCACGGCCCGCTCAGCAGCACGCTTCTGGTTAGCCCAACTTTGGCCGCCGATCTTGGCCAGCCGTGGGCGACTCTTGGTGCCACCGACATAACGCTGAATCAGTTCGATCTTCGAACTGGGAACATATAACTTGGTTCCGCCATCAAATTCGATCACCAAATGCTCTCCGCATTGCCCATGTTTATTCAGCAGCTCGGTACCTCGGTAGATGCCGATACCGTGGGACAAGTGAACCACTAAATCGCCCTGCCGCAGATCCAGAAAGGTGTCGATGGGGCGGCTTTGCAGTCGCTTGGTAACGCGCCGCACATGCGATCGCCTAAGTAGCTGTCCGGCCGTGAGCACAAAAAGTCCATTGGGCTGCAATTCAAAGCCATGTTGCAATTGACTGATCACGATAGATAGTCGCTGCTGCTGATTGGCGGCCGACTGCGCCAGCAGGTCACTTAGCCGCTCGCGTTCGCCTTCATTCAGGGCTGTAACGACAACAGGCCGTTGTCCTACGTGCTGATCGATGTCTTCAGCCAGCCGTTCTAGGTCCCCGCCGATTCGTTCTACGTTGCCCAGCGGCAACCGCTTGAGCTGACCTGAGTAGCCTTCGCCTGCTAGTTGTGACAGGGTGAGCATTGGGCGCTGCGACAAACGCTGCCAAACAGTCGCCGGTGAGCAGTATCGCTCTGGGAAGGGGATGCGATGCAGGAACGCTTCAGCGGCCGCCTGTACTCCGGCAGGTTCGTAAACGACCACCAAACAATCTTCAGTCAGGTAGTCCGTTAGAAAACCGTCCTGTTGAATCGTACCCGATGCGGCCAGAAGCTGGACAGAATCACAGGTCTGGACGCTGCGCTGAGTGGCGATATCAAAGCGGCGCATGGATTCAACTTCATCATCGAACAGCTCGACTCGGATCGGAAGCGGTTCATCCGGCGGATACAAATCCAAGATGCCGCCGCGCAACGAATATTCACCAGGCAGTTGCACTGAACTTGTGGGGTGATATCCAAACTTGGCAAGCCAGTCCTGCAGCTTGCGCAAATCCAATCGCTGGCCCACCTGAATCACCTGTTTGTCACCTTCCAGCGACTTGGGGCTGGGGACATACTGTTGGATGCTTGGTAGTGTCGTGACGACGATCAGCGGATCGCTGTTAGTGGCTTTTGCTGCCAGTTTGGAATTGCCCCGAGAGTCGTATACTGCTGGCTGTTCAATTTCTTGAAGTGACGGTAGTCCTGCCGAGACGCCATATTTGTACAGTCGCGTTAGCACGTGCAATCGCTGAACGGTCTCTTGGTGTGCCAGCGATTCAAGTTGATTGTCTTCGCTGCCCGGTGGAAAGACTTCGACAGGTAAATCTGTCAGTTCGATCAGTTCGCTTACAACCGTCTCTGCCTCCGCCAAGTGGGAAACCAGCAGAAGTACGGGGCGTCGTGATAGGCGGGTCCATGCCGCCAGAATCGTTGGGACGGCTCCAAGCCAAACTCCTTCCAGCGAAACTTTCCCGTCTTGTGTAAGAGCCAAATTGGCCGACTGAAGCGCAGGCTGAGCGGCCACTTCGCTGATCGCCTCAGCCAGTGTCAAAGATTCCTGCTGTTTGATTTTGGCAACCTTCAGTACGGCAGGTCGCCTGGCGGGCTTAGTCATTCTGACCAATCAGTCATGCGGAATGAACTAGTTCGGATGCCTGGCCGCTTCGATTCCGTCAAAAGCGATACCTTACAGTCGACCAGACCGGAGAGAGTATAACAGAAGTCAACCGTATGAAAAATCGCACCCGTTCACAGCCACCCGCCCGAACCCGTTCACAAAATTGGCTGGCTAGCGGCCTCCAGCAGGAAGCCGCGAACAGACAGTCCCTTAGGCTGGTGTGAGGGACCTAGCATTGGTGCCATGCCGAAAAATCAACTAACAAAATTCTAGTTTGACGGGTTTTAATTGTTGTTTATGTTCATCGAATGGGGAATCCGCCAGGCTAATCGCATTATTTGGGGCGAATCGTCCAGAAATAGCTTCGCAGCCTGCTGGATTGGTTTGGTCGATCGCTCATGACGTTCCGGATAATCGAGTAATAAAATGGGCTGCCAATGATTTGCGTCACAATTCCCATCGACATCGAATAAGTCAATCTTCCAGCGATTTCCTTGTAACGTCCACTCTAGCTGGTACCTCTGTTGGGTCGATCTTTTTATTCTCCCAGTACCAGCCATCGGGTCGCTGTTCCAGGATACGAGAGTGACTGCCAGGGGCAAGCGACGCCCATCGCTCAGGGATGAAACGCCGGAGCGATGCGACTTTCTCTTGATATCTTGGATTGTCGATCAGATTGTGAAACTCGTTGGGATCTTTGACCAAGTGGTACAATTCTTCACTGCCATCGGCGTAGTGAATCAGTCGAAACTCTCGATCTCGTATTCCGAAATTTCCTGGATTGTGCTCCGTAATCGCTGGTCTCTCGCGGGCCTGATCGGGCTTGCGAATCTGAGCGACCAAGCTGATACCCTGCACTTTTTCCGGCGCTGCGATGCCCGCCAATTCGGCGAGCGTTGGATAAACATCCAGCAGCTCCGCAGGCTGATCGCAATTGCCCGGTTTGATACCTGGCCCGGCAAAAATTAGTGGTATATGCGTGGAGCGTTCCCATAAGGTCGTTTTGCCAGTGATCTCCTTTTCGCCCAAGTGCCAACCGTGGTCGCTCCACAGCACAACGATGGTGTTGTCCGCAAAGCGAGACCGTTCCAGAGCCTCAAGGACTCGGGCGATTTGGCTGTCCATAAAAGTAATCGAGGCGAGATAAGATCGCACCAAATTCTTGTGCTGATTTTTTTCAACCAGCCAAGCCAGCGTCGGCTCCGGCAGTTTCCAGTGAAGGTACCATCTGAAGGGGGAACAA
>DAIRSD010000561.1:0-2935 GCA_036804625.1 Aureliella sp.
AAGATTGCGCCCATCGTAAAGCCTACGGCGGCTGGTAGCCACTCAGGCATGCCAAGTTCCTCGGCCATGGAAATCGCCGGGGCCAAAAGTGACCAGTAGCTGGCTGCTATCATGACTCCTCCTGTGAAGCCTAGCAGTCCGTCAAAGACATCCCGGCGCACCGACTTAAAGAAGAAAACTAACGCCGCGCCAAGAGCCGTCATGCCCCAAGTGAACTGAGCTGCCAACAGCGCCGCCACTACCTGGTCTCGGCGTCCCATAAAGTCAATAATCGTTTGCATGATTCGCTCTTTAAAATGTCTACTTCTCAACTTGGACCCACCCGTGCGGGCCTGTTGGGTGGGACCTGCGGTGCTGTCATCTATATACAAGTCTAAGTGTGGCAAGCCTTGAGGAACGAAGGGCGTGTGGTATCCATTCCACGCCCTTCGTACCTCAGGGCGTGTCACCCCAAATGACTTCCGCCCTCAAGACTAAATATTAGCCTATGCTAACTTTTGCTCTTTGGCAAGAGCAATTTCTCCAAGGCACCCCCGCTTCCGGCCGCCCACTCCCCAAAGTCCCTATCGATCCCGGCGGCTTCTGCTTTCTAAGGCCAAAGGAGACTGAGGGAGCGAGTCCGAAGGCGAAAGCTCCAACGGCAGCTCGCCGCCTTTTAAAACCTGATTTCGCAAGTGCTTGTCGCTATCCGTCATTGCGTAGTTGAGAATTGCGTCGCCCAATCGACCGTTGAGAATCTCCGCACGGATCGGTCCTGGGTCGATCCAAAGCCCGTCGGAATCAACTTGCATCGTGCCCAAGTTCAGGTCCAGGACTCGGCGTAGAGCTTCATAGTTGACAAAGATTCCAATCAGTTCGCTCTGGGTGATCAACAGGTCATTTAAGGCCGTGATTGTATCGCGAGCTGCGGTGGGCGAGACGACGCCTAACGTTTCGTTGATTTGCCGCACGTCCTCGTTCACACCTATTTGCAGGGCCGCCGTTTGTACCGCAAAACGCTGGATCTCAAAAGCCAATTGCCGCTGACGTATGGTTCGTAGCGTACTGCGCATCGACTGCCAGACCGAATCTTCGTAGCGATAATAATTGCGCTTGGCCCGTTGGTACTCAATAAGAGCCTGACGATAATTGTTGCGTTCCTGCAATCGCGTGATAGGTGCGTCCCATTGTAGCCCCATGGTCATGCGACCGGTCGAGCCGCGAAGGGCAAGAGGGTTCGGTCCGTAGTTCTGCAAGTCTCCGCTGACGGTCAGATCCAAAAACGATTCCAATTCATCAGCCACCACTTCAATCACTCTCCAGCTATTGACCAGTGCCGCTCGATTATTTAGCCAGTCTTGTCGATTCACTCGAGCGATCTCGATCGCATCGCGTGGTTCGATGTCCACCTCTGGCAATTGAATCGATTCGGTGCGAGCGCGAGCCTGCAGTAACTGCAAAGCTAGCACGTCTTCGTTGATAACCGCAACCAGATCCTGTGAACTCAAGATGACATCATCACTGATGGCTTGGAACCGCTGTCGATCGCTATCGAAGGTCTGGTTGGGATCTTGCAACTTGTCGATCGTCTCCTGAAGCCGTTTGAGTCGCTGAGTATGTTCTGCGAATCGTCGTTTCAGTCGCTGGGCCTCCTTGCTCAATTCATCGGGCAGTTCCTCTAAACCCAAACCTTCCAGAAACGATAGATTCAGAGTGCCTGTGGGTAACAGGCCGCATATCATTCCCTCTTCCGACTGTACGATCTGGCGCAGCCGCTGAAGCTGTTGGCGCCGACCTGGTACAGCGGAACGCAGTTGGACAAGATCTTCAGCAACTTCCGCAAGGTCGCGCTGTACGATCGTCTCTTGTACCTTGGTAAGCGGTGCTAGCTCGTCACCAAGCTGTTTTAGAAAGGCTTGCAACGACTGGCTGGTTGGCAAATTTCTATAGACGGCTCCTGAGTTGGAGTCAGTCTCTGCTCGGCTCAATTCCAGAATCTTTGTATTGGTTTGACCGATGCCCGCTCGCAGAGTAGACAGTTGACTTCGGCGGTCGCGCAGCTCCTGTGAAACCAACTTAAATCTGTCCAGCAGCGGATCGTTGATTTCCACACACAGGTAGGGCGGAAGTCCTAGGACTCCCTTAAAATTGTCCAGCGATTCCTGAAAAGTAGCTTGGGCCTGCAATAAATTGGTTTGCTGGTTGTAAACGTTCTGCAATGCCTGAACCACCTGCAGCTTTTGCTGAGGGATAGCGCTCTGCGAGCTTGGTACGGTGGTCAAAAGTTCGTTGTAGTTGTCCAACAACTGCAGATAGACGTCGGTTAACTGGGCTACCGTTTCCTGCTGGTTGGCGATCAGCAACTGTTCCTGAAGCAGGCCCAGAAAGCCGCGTGCACCAGGTATGTTTCCGCCGGTTAGGCCACCAAGATTGGAGCCTGCGGTGCCCCCTGTGCCAAGAGTACCAAAGCCACCACCCAGACCGGTGAAACCGCCAAAACCGGACGCACCAAAGACACCTCCGCGACGTTGCGGCTGAGTATCAGGCTGGATACCTGTGGCGACTTGGACATAAAACGCGCGGCGATACCTTTCGAAGGCTCGAACATTCGACAGCAGTGTTCGCTCTGCCAACGTCAACCGCTCCAGCACGATATCGCGACCGGCTTGTCGCAGAAGCGGTTGGATCAGTGAGAAGTCCAGCACTGTTCGAGAAGTCTGAGTGTTTGGCCCAGCGATTTGCCAGGTGATGTCATTGGCAAGTCCAACCACCAAGTCTGCACCTGTAGAAAAGCGCTTTTGCAATGCAAAGTCGCGGCGGCCTGCACTGAATGGGCCGGTGGACCAGGAACTGCTGCTCTGCGGCACGACTGCATTGTTGCGAAAAGGACCAGTTGTGTTGTATCCGGCACTCCAGCCACCGAAGAACTGTGAATCAACGCGAAAACGTTCGCTGG
>DAIRSD010000562.1:0-2906 GCA_036804625.1 Aureliella sp.
GAAAGCCAAACATCACCCTAAAGCTCGAAAGAAACGGCCCAGATGGCGCAAGTCCAAAGATCTGGATTCTGAATCGGCCGCCTGAAGTCAACCCCAACCACATTGCAGTAGCACTGGCGTCCAAGTTGCTTGGTTATCTGGTGGTTTTAACGGGCAACATGTGTCGTTTTGGGCGTTATCAGGCGAGCGGCAGATGAAATAGTGTTCGTGCTCGAATATCCCTGAAGTTACGATTGCAGGAATAGGAGTACTAGGCTTAAGGACCAGATGAGCTACCGGAGGCACTTGCGGCTACCGCCTGTCTTAAGGCGTCATCGGTTTCAGTCACGATCTGATCCTGCAAGAATTTTTGGAGCAGATCCCGCGTACTCTTAAACATTCGATCGATCTGCGTCTGAGCCGACCGAACTCCACCGGCGTCCAAACGTTCCAAGATGTTGCGCTGTACTAAACTTAACTGATCATTCATCTGGTTAAAATCTTTCAAGACTCGCAGTTGATCCATGCGTTTGGCTGCCTGGTCCAATTGCCCTAGCGAAATATGCAGCCGCACGCGGGCAGACAGAAGATTTCGCTGCCCCACCAGGTCTAAAATTTCCCCTTGAAAACCTCGAACCATGGACTCCGCTTGAAGCTGTAAGCTGTCGTCATTCAATTCAGCAACCTCCGTGCCAATTAGACCTGGAACAAACGGCAGTCTGGCCGAAACACGATCACCGCTCTTGACGTAAATTTGAAGAAGAGGCGCGTTCAAAGTTACTAAAGTTGCTGGATCGACTGGTACATCGGGAACCACGACGGTACTCACATCAAAGGGCGGCAGAACTTTTTGTTGAGCTTCAGCTTGCTGTAACTTCTGTTGGTATTCGGAGCGGGCCTGCTGGATGGCCGATTCGCGAGCGATTCGCAATTGCGAGGCACGCTCCGCTTTGACCGACGCTGGCATGACGCTCACCTGGACGGGCGGCGCTGCAATCGGTAGCTGGCCGCTCCAATCGGTGCGACCTAGATATTGGAATTGGTCGGACAGCCAGTCTTTGGTGTAGATCGCACAGCCTGCTTGTGCGCGTTCCCGATGCCCACGAACCACGATTTGTAACTGACTCTTTTGACTGACGGGTCGAACCCTCAGCAACAACCGTCGCGTGCGCGGGTTCTGCCGTCCTTTCAGTCCAGGTCCTCCCGAGTAGGTATAGACGTTGGCCGACATCGTGACGCCATCAGACTGAGTGACTGCCGCATAAGTGAACTTCAAAGCCTGCAATAACACGGGCTGACCGTTTTGATCGTCGCGTCGCACGACCGGCTGCATCAAATCGCCCACACGAATCCGAGATGGATTGCCATGATCCTCAGGTGTTATCAGACCTCCAGCGCGATGGCGCAGCTTCGCCACCGAGTCGTCGGCCTCTTCAATTCTAGCGATCGGCGCGAATGCCTGTTGAATCAAGCGACTGGTCAGTCGCGATACATGAGACCATTGATCGATTTGACCTTCCACCACGGGCCCGGCTACTCGCGTGGTGCAATCCAATTCCACGACACGCGCGTGAAACTGATCATCTCTCGATCCAACGACCAACAAAAACAGCTTGTCGCGATTATCTAACATGACTTCTGACTGCCAAGGCAGCAAAGTACTAATCGTTCGGACCTTTGCGTCATCGCTCAGATAAGCTCGCGGTACCAATGCAGCCAATATCTCCTGCGAGACAAGTGATTGCATGATCGCTTGATCGCCACCCGGCTGGACTTTTAGCTTAGCCATGATCCGACCGCCACTAGAGTCAGGTTCCAGCGGCATCTGAGCTTGAATACTCTCCAAAGCGGCCTGAGTCGTGGGTGAGACAAACACTTCGGGCAACGATGCAGCAGCGGCCTGAAAGGTGCGAATCGAACGAGTCTCTGGACGATCAGCGGCCACAACCAGAACCCATTCATTGCGTGTCAAGTCATCAAAAGTGAGACTTCCCTGATTTCTCAAGACGATTGGCTTTAATCGCTCGGGCATCGGTTGAATATGGCTGCGCCAGGTCGCTTTAAAGACTCGCCACAGTTCCTGCTGCAAATCTTCCAGAAATCGCTGACCGGCCTGATGAGTCACATTGAGATTTGGTTCCAAGGCATACCAAATCTGCACACGGTACGGTGCATACTCCCACACCGCCTGCTGCTGCGCTGTAGCCCATGAGCCAAGCGTAAACTGCCAAGCGACCATCCAAAGGGCGATGATGGTGGACCGCTTGCCGACTACCGCTGGATAGCAGCCTGCTGTTGGCGAGTGAACAAGATTGCTTAACGGCTTTAGCACTACAAATCTTTTCTACCGAGAGAGTTCAGCATATTCCATGCGCCAATTTTGGACGTCTTGGTACAACGATACGGGACGATCCGTAACACCCTGAACGTTGCGGCGTACAGCAAAACGATCCGTCACTTGCCACAGCGGCAACACGGGCAAATGAAAGGCTATCACTTGATGCAGATCCAGCAGCGAATTGCGAACGTCTCGCCAATTACGACTATCTCGCAAGCGCTGTAGGCCTTGAACCACATAGGGGTGGTCGCTAGCCGTGACATCGCGTCCGCCTAATAATCGCTGAATGTCCGTGGCTGGCTCCCACATGGTTGTGCAAACGTAGACAAAATCGCATTTCTGAACCAGTTGCGGATTCAGTCCGTCAGGCAAGATCAACATCTGGGCCGGTACTCCCACGATGGCCCACTGCTGAATCAGAGCTTGCACAGCCACACGAGCCAACTCAAAATCCGGGCAACCCACAACCAATGTCTCCAGCGCTGGAGGCGGCTGCTGTTGTTTGCTGGCAGCCTTGGTCAGTTCCTGCTGAACAATCAACACAAACAACTTGGCCAATTTAGGATTGTAATCGACTGGCCGGACCTGT
>DAIRSD010000563.1:0-2895 GCA_036804625.1 Aureliella sp.
ACCTGAGTGCGGTTGGTGATCCAATATCCGATACCATGAACCGTGATGAGGACTATCATCAATCCTGCCCATGCAGACGCAGGATTGAACCAGGCTGATGCTGTGCCGGATCTTGAATTTGATTCAGCTTCTCCAGTTGCGGAAAATGGGATTTCGCCCTTGGCCACTACGGTAGCAGGCCCATCCTGGGCGTTCGTACCCTGGACGGGCGATTCAACTTTAGCCTCTTGCTCTCCACTCATGGCCGACTCCCAATAAAACCCGCTTTGGCCGCAATTCGAGCAAAGCGATACCCACAAAGTCGTGGATAGCTATGCGATCACACATAGGTTAGCGGGAGCGCCCCACGACAATGGTGCCTGGGTTAGGACCCCTTAGGAACAGTCTGGGAATAACTTCCCGATTTAAGCGTAACGGCGCGAGCCGTACGGCAAGTATTTAACCGGAGTGCTCGCGCTCCTCCGCTTCAATAGATTTTCCCGGATAGCCTCTAAGAGGAACGCTCTTCTAAGTATGCCTTTTTAGAACAGAGCTGACTAGTACAGTTTTTCAGTCAACACCAAAATCGTCCCAAGAACAGAGGCTTTACCATGGATCGGCGCAAGCGTCCCGCACAGTCGCCCTTCGCTCGCTCCAGTTCGGTCACAGGAAGCAGCCCGACCCCTGCTACAACCTCAACTCGCCACCGGAATAGTGATTTGTGTTAATTCTTGCGTTAAATTGCTACGTGCATCCAAGATATCGGATACCAACACGGTCCCACTTTTATCAAGATCTAGCGTACTATTAACGTTCGCAGTAGTCGCAAGGGCATCACGAATCGCCAAGATATCTGCCACCAATACGGTAAAGCGTCCGCCTGAAGCTCCCGTAACTTCACCTCGCAAATGGCCAATGTAATATACTTCGGGTGCGGCCAAACCCGTGTTCGCGTTGGCCTTGATCGTTACGCGAAGCCAGCGATTCTCTATGGCATGATCGGCCCAAGTGATCACAACTCGGGCGGTTGCTCCTGGCAGGACGGACACCGACAACGGAGCAGGCGCAGTGGTCCATCCGGCCTCTGGATTACTAGCTTCGTTGAATGCACCCTGCGGGCTCATCTGGAATACAAAATCGCCTGCCGTTAGATTGGCTGGCAAGCCAGCGATGTCGAATACTAAACCGTTGATACCACGTGAGGTGTTGATCAGATTGTCGTAGGTCAGCAACTGCGGCGTCGCACCTTCCTTGGCAAGCACCTTGGAATTATCCAAAGCTGCCGCCACACCAGCCGCTCCACCGACGGATGCAAACGTTGAGTTCGCATAATAAACGTGACTATCAACGACGGAAGCTGTTGCCGCAACTTTCTGCACCAGAAGTGTTGCGGCACCCTGCACGTAACGTGAGAAGTGGAAATTACTAACGATTTGATCGGAAGGTAGACCCCAGCCTGTGCCTATATCAACATAATCACCATTATTTCGAAGGACAAATAGCGTGTTCGTTGTGCTGGACAAATTCAATACATCACGAGGATTGAGAATCAGCGAATTGTTACCGCTGCCGGATATATCAATCACCTCGATATCTACGATTCGATTGTCCGCAATTGCCGGCAAGTTCAGAACATGCCCGCTGCCAAGAACTGCCAGTGTGTCGAATCCGTTTCCGCCGACTATGCGTCTACGACTAGAAAAATCAACATCCAACATACCCAGAAAGTCATTGCCTTGTCCACCTATGAGAACATCACTGCCGCCGTCGCTCCGCAGCGTATCATTGTCTAGCCCACCAATCAATCGGTCGACTTCTGCTCCACTGTTGGCAAACAATTGATTTGCGCCACCGTTGGCAACTTGCGTTCCCGTGTCTGGGGTAAAGTTCCCTCCAAACACTACGTAGCTCTCGCCACTAGCTAAGATCGTAGCGGTGCGATCGGCACCCCACGCTCCAATAATCAGATCATCGAATCCATCCCCATTTATATCTCCGGCACCTGACACAGATCGACCTGAATAATCAGCCTCATCAATTCCTCGTATCTGAAAGCCGTTGGTACCATTCAAGCTGCTAAGCCCTAGTACCGACGCGAAACTAGACTGACCAAAGATCACATAGCTCCTGCCGACATTTGTTCCAGTTGATGAAGTCGTATCAACTTGAGGTGCTCCAACAATCAAATCGTCAAAGCCATCACCGTTGACGTCTCCTGCTCCGGAGACGGAGAAAGCTGAAAAACCAATCTGGCCTGTCCCGTCAATGCGAAAACCCGAAGGACCTCCTGGAGACCCCAGCGCACTCAATGAGAGGGCACTCGCAAAATTCGACGTGCCGAATACCACATAACCATCATTCCCGATAACTAAATCGTCGAAACCATCACCGTTGACATCTCCTGCACCAGAGACAGCATTGCCATCACCCTCTATTCGGAAGCCATTGCTTCCGTTTAGAGTGATTACAGCAACTGGAGCTAGAAAGCTCGACTTTCCGAATATCACATAGCTTTCGCCGACATTTGATGTACCACCACCGCCAGATGCTGCGACAATCAGATCGTCGAAACCATCACCGTTGACATCTCCTGCATCCGAGACAGAAAAGCCTGAATACTCGTTTTCTATCAGCCGTCCATCGATACGGAACCCAGCCGGACCGAAATTACCAATGTCATTAGCTTGGATTACTGCTGGAAATGCACTAGACTTGCCAAACAAAACGTAGCTCTCACCGGAATCGAAGCCAGCAGGCGTACCGTTAGGTTCCGCCATGTGTGCACCGACAATTACATCGTCATAGCCATCGCCGTTGACATCTCCTGCTCCAGACACAGATCAGCCTAAAGCATCAGTATAATAGATGCCGTCAAGACTGATACAGTAGCTAACATAAAGGCAGTCAAGTAAGAAT
>DAIRSD010000564.1:0-2894 GCA_036804625.1 Aureliella sp.
AATCATCTCACCGACATACTGTACCTTACCATCGATGCGCAGCGCGATGGGATATGAAATCATTGCGTCAACTGTGATTGCTGTTGGTACTTGAAATACGGGTCTACCGGATTTCCAGGCATGGTACTTAGCGATATCCAGCGCCATGCCACCACCCAGTCCAATCGCCAAATCAAATTCAGCTAGTCTAGCGTGTTCACGTTCCAATTCACTGGATTCCATCGTACGAGTCATGATCACACTGGGATCAAGCTGCGAAAAACGCTGACCGTACTTTTCCCATAAAACTGGGTCCGTCACCAGCAAAGTGCGCTGGCCAGAAGCTAAATCAACCAGTTGGGACGAGCAATTTTGACCATAAACTACGTCATACTGGATGGATCGCCGAGCTGTCATATTTGCGCCGTTAGCCGGTAGCAAGAGTAATGGATGGTCGGTTAGATTGCCGAGAATCCGATATGAGCGAGCAAATCCTTTGAATCTGCATCTAGAGCATGGATCTATTCTCAAGCATTTTCAGCCACTCTGGCAGTGGAGGAACCGGAACCTAAAACGTGATGGCTGCTTCGAGCTTGCTAACGCATCGTCGCTGTTGGTCGCTCGCCAATTCGACTACAATCAGGACTAAAAGTCTAAGGATTGACTTTTTAGGACTGAAGTGGCATGGATGGTGGCTGAAGATTTCGTGAGTCATTGGCATTAAGCGGAGACGAAGATGGAGATTAGTTCTCGATTTGTGGGTTCCAAAATTAGGCCCTTGAGCGTTCAGATTTCCGATCGGCAGGTGATGAACTTTGCTGCGGGTATTTTTGACGACAATCCGTTGTACTTTGACGACAGCCAGGCCTCAAAACTGCTCTCCCACCCTATGTTGGCTTGTGCCTTAACATGGGACATCTCCAAAGATTTTCCTAAGCACTTGATCGCAGAAGATTTTCCTTTTCATTTGCAAAAGCAGCAGGTGCATTTTAGCGAAAGCTTACAGTGGCATCGTGCTTTGCGATCGGGTGATCGATTGACCATCGATGGTGAAATCGCTGCCATCAGTCCGCACCGCGCTGGCACACATCTGGTGGTCCGCTATCAGGCAACTGATTTGCGTGGGCAGCCGGTGTTCACCGAGTACAGTGGAGCCATGTTGCGAGGTGTGAGATGTGCTGACCAAGGACTAGGCGCAGAAAATCTGCCACATCCAACATCACATCCGGCCGACGGAGCTTTATGGCAGGCGACGATTTCTACTCATCCGTTGTCGGCTCATCTCTACGACGCATGCGCGCAGGTACACTTTCCGATTCATACTTCCGTAGCTTTTGCTTTATCAGTTGGGTTACCTGGCACCATTCTTCACGGTACGGCGACGCTTTCTTATGCGCTCAGCGAACTGCTGCGGCGGCAAGCTGACAATGATCCTGTCCGAGTTCAATCGCTGGCTTGTTGCTTCCGTGGCATGGTCGTTCCCGGCGATCCAGTTGTAGTACGCTTGCTGGCGCGAGAACCCAACCAGAACCATACCGATCTTCACTTCGATGTACTCGATCAAAACCAAAAGCCCGTAATCGCCGATGCCTGCCTGAGAATCCAAGGCACCTAACGTTTTACCATAGACATAAACTCCCCACTCCCCATAGCCTACTCCCCAACTTCCAATGCCACAACTCAATCGAATCTTTGACTACGTCGATCACTGGTCCCGGGAAACTCCAACTGCAGAAGCAATAGTGTTCGAAGATCGGCGACTGACCTATGCCGATTTTGCGGAAGCCGTTGACGCAGCAGCTCAATCACTTCTGGCGATGGGCGTTCAGCCGGGTGATCGTGTAGCCATGATGGCCATGGCTTGTCCAGAGTTCTTGATCAGCTTTATGGCGGCCAGCAAGGTGGGAGCATCGTGGTTGGGTCTGAATCCCAAATTTAACGCTCGAGAAATCAATTACATTCTTAGCGACTGTCGGCCCAAGGTTCTGATTACGTTGGACAGCTATATGGGCAAGTCCCTGGCGGACGAACTTGCTCGTGTCGACTTGAACGCAGCCGGAGTGCAGCAGGTGCTTGTGCTTGGCCAACCATGGAAAGAAACCCGAAGCTACCAAGAGGCCACCAGCAAGCAGTTGCCAGAGTTCCAATCTGCGCTACTGCAGCGAGCGGCCCAAGTTGATCCGCAGTCCGACGTTCTACTGATGTATACCTCCGGGTCCACTGGTCAGCCCAAGGGAGTGATACAAACGCATTCCAGCATTCTCGAAAATGTTCGGCAACAGTCGAAATACTTTTTTGCAAGTCAATCGATGCGTGCCCTTCTCCATTTTCCAATCAACCATGTCGCCGCAGATGTGGAAATTGGATTTGCCACCGTATATGCAGGCGGAGCGCTGGTGATGATGGACCGGTTTGATCCTGCCGCCACGCTGGAGATTTTGGGGCGAGAAAAGATCACGATGTTTGGCCAGATACCAGCCATGTTTCTGATGCAGGCTGCCTTGCCAAGCTTTAAGGACACCGATTTCAGTAGTCTAAAAGTCATCGTATGGGGCGGGGCCGCCGCTCCGATTAGCTTGCTGCGCGGGCTAAAGCGTATCAGCCAGGCCACGGGTGCCAAGCTGATCACCGGCTATGGATCGACCGAGGCATGCGGCTTTATCACCTACACGAGCCCCTCAGACGACGCAGAGTCGTTGACTAATGGAGTTGGGCGAGCCCCAGAGAATTTTGAACTACGAATCGTGGACGATCAGCGAAAACCGTTATCCACAGGTCAAGTCGGTGAATTGGCGATTCGAGGCCCGTTCCTTTTCAAAGAGTACCTCAATAAACCCGAGGCCACTGCGCAGGTTATCGACGCTTCTGGTTGGTACTACACAGGCGACTTGGGTTATCTGAATGTCGACGGAGCC
>DAIRSD010000565.1:0-2892 GCA_036804625.1 Aureliella sp.
TGAACTATGAAAAAACCGATCGAATTCTATGACGCGTGTTCTTAAATAAGAATCCAATTTTATTTATACAGTGATAGACCAGGAGAAGACATCATGGTCGGACGCGCTCCAACCGCCTCACCCAAGCCGATCAAGGTACGTTCGGCTGCCAAATCTTCCAATCGCGTGAAAGCTGCCAAGCCGGCTGCTGTACAGGCAACTGCCACAGGTGTTGTGCCAGCTCCTAAAGCACCCACCAGACGACGAGTCAAGGTTGAAACTCGAACTCGGATCTACTGGGCGGTTTTTAATCCGGATCTAAAGCGAGTTGCAGTTTTTGAATACGACCAGAAAGTGGAAGCAGACAAACGAGCCCAAAAACTTACTGAGGCCACCGGTGGAGCGCATTTTGTTCAAAAGATTAAGGCCACGGTTAGTGTTTAGTTTGAGCCAGTGATTGCAAGTTCGCTTGCCAAATGACTCTCGTAGCGGGCGTTTCTTGGTGCACAGAACATTGCATCGGTGTAGCGGCCAGCAGGGAAGTGCAATTGCGACATGGCGAGTAGTTCGACGGACGGTAAGCTAACTTCAGGCAGCGAAAAGGTACCATCTCGCAGACTGTCAATTAACCCGCTGGCCCCGTTGTCGATCAGGGCTTACCGGCATTTCTGGATCGCTGGACTATTCTCTAATATCGGCACCTGGATGCATGAAACCGGCGCGATGTGGCTAATGACCGATCTTCGGCCTGATCCCGACATGGTTGCCTCAGTACGCGTCGCTATGGCTTTTCCCGTGTTCTGTTTAGCTCTGCCTGCCGGTGTCTGGGCCGATCGATTCGATCGACGCAGATGGCTTTTAGGTACGCAGAGCCTGCTACTTTCTGTCGGCATGTTGATGGCCGTCATCACGATACTTGGCTGGATGACGCCATTTTTACTGCTGGTGCTCACAGCCGTCATGGGCGTCGCTCTTATATTGAATCTTCCTGCTTGGCAGGCGCTGACACCCGAGCTGGTACCGGCGGAGCTGATCCCTTCGGCTATTCAGGCTGGCAGTGTGTCGTTTAATTTGGCGCGTGCCGTTGGGCCAGCTTTAGCGGGACTAGCTATCGCGAATTTGGGAGTAGGGGCGGCATTCTTGTTCAACGCGCTATCGTTTTCTGGAATCATGTTGGCATTGGTTCTGTGGCAGCCCACTGCGCTTCCAGCGAAGTCCTGTCGGGCTGCGTCCAGCTTCAAAGATGATCTACTGTTGGGCATGCGCATCGTGGCGACCTCGACCTTCATCCGCAGCACGCTGATCCGAGTTGTTGCGTATACGTTTACCGCTAGCGCCTTGTGGAGCCTACTGTCGTTGGTTGCCACTGACAAACTGGATTTTCGCGAGCGCGGTTTAGGGTTATGTCTTTATTTGCTGGGGGCGGGGGCGGTCGCATCGGCAGCGATTCTGCCTTGGATTCGGCAGCGATTTTCCAGCGAACAGATAGTCTTTGCGTCTCAATTGTTAATGGCTTTTTGTCTTGCGGCGATTGCTGCCAGCAGTTCTAAGGCTGTGATCATTCCGGCGCTCTTGATGGCCGGTATAAGCTGGATGTTCTGCTTGACGACCCTTAATTCCACTGCTCAGGTGCGATTGCCGCGTCAGTTTCGAGCCCGAGGAATGTCTGCCTTTGTGAGGTCCTTTTCACTGGGCATGGGCTTGGGGTCGCTGGTTTGGGGCGCGCTTGCTCGCTGTATCCAGCTTGGGCCAGCCTTCGTGATGGCGGCTCTTGTTAGCATTGTGCTGGCGATGGCAACATGTCGACTGCCTTTGGGGTCGCTAGTCCCATCAGACGCGTCGATGTCCTAGTTGTTTGCGAAGGTCTCGGAATTCTTGAGGCCAGGGTGCTGCCAGGCGCAGTAACTCGCCAGTCACTGGGTGCAAGATGCTCAAAGTCTCGGCATGTAGCGCGATCCTCTTGTATGGCCATAGGACGTGTTCAGCCTGCTCAGGTCGATAGCGGGGATCGCCAAGGATTGGATGCCCCAAATCAGCTAGGTGGACTCGAATTTGATTGCGGCGGCCAGTCTCCAGACGCACCTGCAGGAGCGAGACATCCTTCCAGCGCTCAGTAGTGGTATAGTGCGTGATCGCCAGTTCTCCTGCCGACGGATCCAACGAACTGACTCGTGTCAGTTGCTGGTCGGTCGATAGGTAACTGCGAATAGATCCGCTTGGTGAGTCAAGATGACCGCTGACGATGGCTGTGTACTGACGTTCTGGCTTGCGCTTTTCGAATTGCGCTCGTATCTGATCTGCCATTTCAAAGCTCTTAGCAAAGACCAGCAGTCCAGACACCAGGCGATCGAGTCGGTGGACACAAATCGCTTGAGCCCCCGGTTGTTGCCTAGCCAGCCACTTGCGCAATTGTCCTTGAAGCGTATTGGATTCGCGTTTGGGAGTCGGTACGGTCAGCAAGCCCGCAGGCTTGTTGACGACGATCAAGCTGTCGTCATCGTACACGATCTCGAAACGCTGGCCGGCACCGCTATCTATTTTTGCTGCTCGCACGGGCTGTGGCGCGTATTGGATCTCCACGCAGTCTCCCACTTGCAAGCGAATGTGAGATTGCAGAATGATCCGGCCCGAACAAGTGACACAACCGGAATGGATCAACTGCTGAGCCGCTGGGCGCTTGACCTTTAAAGCAGCCTGCACCACGCCCACAGCGGTACGAGCTGGCAGCGGCAATTGTTCAGTGACTGAATATCGAACTAACAAGATTAAACTCACTCATTTGCACCCGATCTACACGCACGGGAGCAATCGAGTATAATACCGCGGCGCAGTTCTGTCAGAGACTTCGACACGGCAATTCAGCATTTCTCAAGCGTTTCCCGCGAAGGACCTCGCAGGACATACAAAAGACTG
>DAIRSD010000566.1:0-2890 GCA_036804625.1 Aureliella sp.
ACGAGTAGGAGTACGAGTAGGAGTACGAGTAGGAGTACGAGTAGGAGTACGAGTAGGAGTACGATTTTTGCGGAAAGGGCGCAACTTCAAAACTGGCGCTTCGGCCTGGTATCGCGGGTATATCTTCATCAGCCGATCGCCTTATGGTACGCGAATCTCTCCAAGTAAGCCACTATGCCAAGCAAAATTCGCGTCGCATTCAGAGTGCAAAGCTGATACAATCTGCTCTCACGACGGGAATGAGAGAATGTTCCAAACGTGGCGGAATCTTGATTAAGTCTTGCTCTCAGGGTGGCACTTATGGATAGCAAAAAGGCTGCAAACAAAGGCCATCATCCAATTACACCTTCAGACTCGCTTCCCAAATCGCCTCTTCATAGCCAAATCGAAGCGTTAGCCCGACAATTTGCGGACGATTTCGACATCTTAGAGGATGTTTCCGAAGAAGGTGTTTCGTTAGAGGAAATTAGTCAGTCGTACGCGAGCCAACTACCGAAAGCCTCGGGTGATTCACTGGATACTGGCAGTCAGCATCTGGCTGCAACTTCGGGTGATTCGGAGGGAATTCGATCTTTTGATTCACTGCCCAGCGATGCTCAAAGCTCGGGCCAAGTCCCCATTAGTCCGGCGGCTATCATCGAGGCCGTTTTGTTGGTTGGTCGGCCTGACAATCAACCCATCACGGCAACTCAAATATCTAGCCTGATGCGCGGTGTTAGCCAAGATGAGGTGGATCAATGGATTGTCGTAATCAATCGCGACTACCAAGTCAACCACCGTGCGATGCAGATCACCAGCGTTGGCGGTGGATACCAAATGCAGTTGGCCGATGACCTTCAGTCGATACGCGATCGCCTGTTAGGTCCGGCCCGCCCCATTCGGCTCAGCCAAGCGGCCATCGACTGCATCGCACTGGTTAGTTACCAACCGGGCATTTCCCGTGAGCAGCTTGACCAACAATTGGGTAAGTCGTCTGGAGCCGTACTAAATCAATTGGTTCGGCGTCAACTGTTGGAGATGAAACGCATCACGGTTGAGCGAAAGCAAGTTGCGCACTATTATCCCACGCAGCGCATGCTGGAGGTGGTGGGACTTGAGTCGCTAGACGATCTACCGACTGCCGAGGAGTGGTCAGGGCCAGCGTAACGCTTCCTCCCGACTAATTCTAGACGGTTAAGCGTTGTGGATGCGACCTTCTAGGTTGCAAAACGGTCAAATTACGTGCACTGGACAAGCTGGAAGCTTGTAGCCACTTGCGCGCACTGGACAAGCTGGAAGCTTGTCTCCACTTTCTCGACACCCCATTAGGCGTCTCCCCACCTGCGAATGTGTTGGTGAGGGACGTCCAATTGATCTAAAATCCGGGAAGCTACGAAATCTACCAAGTCTCGCATCTGTCTGACCCCATGATACCAACCGGGCGAAGCTGGCAGGATCACCGCTCCAGCGTTGGACAATCGCAACATATTGTCGATCTGCAAAGTGCTAAGTGGAGTTTCGCGAGGAACCAGCACCAATTTGCGTCGCTCCTTCATGTGGACCTCGGCCGCCCGGTGAATTAGATTGCGTCCGCTGGCATGAGCGATTGAAGACAGAGTGCTACCTGAGCAGGGACAGACCACCATGGCTGCGGTACGATACGATCCGCTGGCGATCGGTGCGAAATAGTCGTTGGGATGGTGGACTTGCAAACAGCCTGCAGCCAGATTTTGTCGCAAGGCAACCCACTGATCCGACTTGACCGGCGCTCCTTCAGTCAAAAAACGATCGGCGGTCAGCAGAAAATGCTCGATGTTGGCTAATTCAAATTCCGCATCAAACCCCAATTCCTGCTTAACTACCGTTGCTCCGTCCGGACTGACCACTAAATGAACTTGGCGATTGGCCAACAGCAGCCATTGCAATGTGCGTGCAGCATAGATGGCTCCAGAAGCACCCGTGATTGCAAGTACGAGAGGCAGCGATGACTTTTGCGGCTCAGTGGGACTCATGGAAACCTAATTGCAACAATGTAAACCAAAAGAACCGACAGATTCCTCTTCGGCCAACGCTGCGAAGCGTGCCGTAGTGGATCTCGCCAGAGATCCGTGACAAAGTCCCTTGACAGAGATTTCTCTTCTGTCACCGATTGGAGAATTTGGCGTCACTAGTCAATGTTTTGAGTTCAAGTTTAGGTTTAAGTTTAGGTTTAAGTTTGAGTCTAAACCTAAACTTGAACTTAAACTATTGCTTAGCGTGGCCTTATAGCGTGAACGGTTACTTTATTATAACCGGTTGACCATGGGGCAAACCAGTCGTTCAATTCGCCGTTTATTCTGGGCTTGCATGCAGAAGTGCGGTGAGACGAATGGGCCGGCCATCTCGCAGAATTGAGACTTCGACTTGGGAGCCGGTGGGGGTCAGACTGACCAGTTTGACCAGATGCCCATCGATCTCGATCGGTCGGCCGTTGAATTCCAGAATCACGTCACCGCCACGACTACCAGCCTTTTCGGCTGGGGAATTCTGTAGAACCGACTTAACCAAGGCGCCACGTCCGGCTTGCAGCCCCATCTTCTTAGCCTGATCGACATCAAAGCCATTTTCCAACTGGACCCCCAGATAGCTTCGGCGCATGCTGCCCTGGCGGACCAGTTGATCGGCGACGACCATCGCCATGTTGATGGGAATGGAAAACCCGATACCTTCGTTGCCGCCTGAGTTGCTTGCGATGGCCGTGTTGATGGCGATCACCTCACCTCGCAGGTTCAGCAGCGGTCCTCCGCTGTTGCCTGGGTTAATCGCTGCGTCGGTCTGGAAGAAGTCCTGGACTTCGATTTCCTTCGAGCCAAGTTCTAAATTCCGCCGACCTTTGGCACTTAAGATCCCATAGGTCACGCTGTGGCTAAGG
>DAIRSD010000567.1:0-2881 GCA_036804625.1 Aureliella sp.
GTATAACAACGCAAATATTTGTTTCAACTATTCCGTGCCTGTCGCGCAAATCAAATCGTCCGTTGCCAGCATTTTGGAGGGAAAAACGATTGCTAAATCGCTGGCTGGCCGTCGCCCTGCGGATCGACCGCTCACGCTGGCCGAAATTGGCCTGGGGCTGATTCCCAATGTGCTTAGCCGAACGCCGGCTTACATCGATTTGGTGGAACCTCAATCACGAGCGGCTTTAGCCGGCCTTCAGATTGACGACCTGATCCTGTTCCTGAACTCACAACGCATCGTCTCGCAAGCGGCCCTTCTGGAAGAACTCAAACACATCGACCGCGCTGATCGCATCCAACTGATGATCCAGCGAGGCAACGAACTGAAAGAGGTTACCTTAGGTCCATGATGACACTTGGCCGTTTCACCTACATCTGGCTTGTTGTGCAGTATGCCTGTGCCTTGTTGCTTTTTGCTCCTGCGTTGCGGGCGCAGTCTGGTTTAAGTACCTCGCTGCTGCAAGCTGAACAGACCGCTCTGCAACAAGCGGTGGCCCAAGTGGCACCTACAGTCGTGCAGATCGAAACTTTTGGCGGCCTAGATCAAGTCGATGATCAGTCTGAGGCTCTTGGCCCCGTGACAGGGACTATCATTGACCCAGAAGGCTGGATCGTTACATCGCTATACGGTCTGCGCCAGCAGCCTGCATCCATTTTGGTCGCATTAACCGACGGAAGCCGATTGCCAGCCAGAATAGCCGCGCGAGATTACGCGCGCGAGGTGGCGATTTTGAAGATCGACCCACCGGCAGCCTTGGCTGCGGCCACACCCAGCGACGCAGGACAATTACAAGTCGGTCAGTGGTGCGCGGCAATTGGAAAGACTTATGATCCTCAGTCGGTAACTCAGTCTTACGGCATCATCAGCGCTTTGGGCCGAGCCTATGGACGAGCGGTTCAAACAGACGCTAAGGCGTCTCCGATCAACTACGGCGGGCCGCTGGTGGATCTACAGGGAAAAGTCATCGGCATCCTGGCACCAGTAGCTGCTGGCGAAATGTTGGAAGGCGATGGCTCGATGCTGTATGACTCGGGGATCGGCTTTGCAATTCCTTTGACAGATATCTTAACCAGACTACCGACGATGAAGCAGGGGGAAGACATTCGTCCGGGCAGATTGGGTGTGGTCGCCACTAGCCAGAACGAAATGGCCGGACCCGTCGTGCTGTCCGGGGCTGCACCGGGTT
Source organism: Aureliella sp. (assembly GCA_036804625.1). Taxonomy (GTDB): domain Bacteria; phylum Planctomycetota; class Planctomycetia; order Pirellulales; family Pirellulaceae; genus Aureliella. The sequence continues at coordinate 1,229 of DAIRSD010000567.1, forward strand.
CTCCTGCGGCTCGAGCCGGAGTACTACGCGGCGATATCGTCGTTTCGGCGCTCGGCAAGCCGATTCGCTTGTTGGCCGACCTGCGAGAAGCGCTGGCTCAGGTAGACGCGGGTCAGACGTTATCGTTCACCGTACTACGTGACAAGAAACCGGTCGACTTGTCGGTTCCATTGATAGCTGAAGTTCCCGTCTACCGACGTCGCTATCTGGGTCTGCGTCTGGAACTTGTGGAGCAAGGTCTGCGGGTTTTGTCCGTCACCGACAAGTCCCCAGCGGCTCGCGCTGGCATCGAACCTGGTAGCATCTTAACAGAGTGCAAGGGTCAAAAGCTGCAATCTAAAATGGATCTTGCTCAACTGATTTCTGTAAGCGAACTGGACACTCCTTTAACACTGAGCGTTATTAAGCCAAGTGAGCAGACAAGCGTGCCAGTTGGCATTCAACCCGAGGTTTGGCCGTCGCAGCTATCAGAAGTAGATCCGCCGCCGATCATGCATCATGATGCTGCTGGACAACCCGTTGCAGAGGCCGCTGCGGAAATTACTGAGCTGAAGCTGGCTGACATCCCTAACAAAATCCAAGCCATCGTACCGCCGACTGCAAAGACTCGCGAGCTGGGATGCTTGCTGGTTTATCCAGAACCAGGAGAGCTATCACCTGATCGCTTGCTAGGCCAGTGGGGAGAATTTTCCAAGCAGTATGGCTGGCTGGTTGTCTTCGCCAGTTCTGCGGATCCCCAACAGTGGACACCGGACGAAGTTGAGCTGACTCAGCGATTGCTGGCCAGGTTAGACCAAGAGTATTCGATTGATCGCTTTCGCACGGTAGTTGGTGGCATGGGAGTGGGAGGTAGATTAGCGCTGATGTCAGGCATGATGGACACCCAAAGGGTGGCTGCGGTCTGGACTCTAGGCACGCAACTACGATCGTTTCAACCGAAACAGCCCAGCGCTCCTATGCAAACGCTGGACTTTTTGTTTGTCGGCGAAAACAAGCTCGAGAATCTAACCGATCAACTCAATCGCATGGGCTACGTTGCCAATTGGCTGACGAGCCCCAATTTAGACCTTAGCCAGTGGAACACAGTGCCTTTTGCTGCAATGGTTCGGTGGTTGGAAAATTTGGGGCAGCTTTAGTCATGGATAAGCCGACTAGACTACCACCATCTGGCAATTCCGCTCGTTGGCAGCGTATCCTGCTGCTTGCAATTGCCGTCATCATGGTGTTGGCCGGCTTGGTAGTTAACCTGCAAAGCAATTTGGACGCAGGCAGCGCACAATTTCTTTCCGGCACGTTATGGAAGGTAGCCGTTGTGGTGATTCTAGCTTGGTTGGCAGCGCCACAGCTTGAACGACTGGGCTGGCAGCGAGTCCGAGGGACGATGCTAGCAGCCATCGTAATCGTCTTACTCCTGTACGCGATTCGGCCCAAACTGGGTGCGATAGCCGCTGCCGTACTCATTGCAAGCTCTTTACTCTTGGCCATCGTCGGCTGGCTTCGACGACTGGCTAAACCCTGATCCCCAGGTAGCCAGGCGTTAAAGTTTAGCCTCTTTACCTGACCGGAACTTTGGGAACGTGTTGCTTGGTGAGCATAGCGGTTTTTTTCGCCTAGCCCGTCATAAATGTATAAAACGTTTCAAGTAGGTAGATT
>DAIRSD010000568.1:0-2881 GCA_036804625.1 Aureliella sp.
ATCAATACTAAAGACCGTTGCTACTCGGATCGTGTAAGTCGAGTACGAGTACGAGCACGAGTACCATTTCATTGAGTACGAGTACGATTTTGCTATTAGATGTGGTGGCGATCAGCGAGAAGTATCGTTTATTGTGATATTTCCGCAGCTTGAGTCGACAACTATACGGCTTAACTTGATATAACGGTTCGTGGGAGTTAATTGTTAATTGATGATCCGGGTTGAAATACGCTGGCTAGCTCAGATCGAACCATTATCAGGAAAGTGCGGATTGGCCACATTGTCGCTGACCGCTCCGCCGGTCAGTCATTATTACCCGAACTGCAAAGTGTTGCATCTGCAACTCTTCCAACTTTACAATTAGTAGCGATTTACCAACGAAACAGTGAGACCTGCCATGGAAGTCAATGCGGACCTGCCAGATCCTGGGCAATTCCCTGATCGTGACGTCGTTGTTTGGGACGGACATTGCAACTTCTGTCGTTCGAGCATCGAGCGGTTGCGAAGGATGGACGGCGATCGATTAACATACCTCAGCCTGCACGATCCGCGAATTGACAAGCTATGTCCCGATTTAACACACGAACAGTTGTTGCAACAGATGTGGCTGGTCACGACTAGCGGCCAAAAGTACGGAGGAGCCGACGCAGCGAGATATCTAAGTCGCCGACTTGTCCGACTCTACTGGTTGGCGCCAGTACTGCATTTACCAGGCTGTATGCCGCTGTGGCGTTGGTGTTATAATCAAATCGCGTCAAGACGCTACCGAATTGCCGGTAAGAATTGCGACTCGGGAACCTGCAATCTGAAGTAATTCTGCTTTTATGGCTTGCTCAAGTAGACGTACCGGAGAGGGGAGCTGAATCAACGGTCACGCCTGAAATGCTCGACGCCAATTTGGATCAGAAGTAAGGTTCAATCAAGATCTTTGGAGGTTGCAATATGGACCTAAATCCCGTTGACAACTACCTGCATGGAAGCTGGGAAGCACTGGGTAACGGCGCGCCAATGCTGGTGGCACTAGCGCAGCTTTGCAGTGATCGATGGGTAAAAGCCTCTCCCGAACTAATCAACTTGGACGGATTGCCTGACGAGTCGTTAGCCATCTTATTTTCTGCGAAAGACCGAGGCATCATCGAGATCCGAGCCGTCAATTCGGCCTTTGACCCCGCAGCTCGATTATTGGCCGTGTATGTCGAGTCCAATCCGGAACACACGATCGCTTTTCGCGACAAAGAGAACCCGGAAGTGACCGTTAAATTCTTGGAGGGCTTTCGTCGACTTTGCGAAAGGGGCCTAATCATCCATCATATCCATGGCGACTTTAGTCTGGCTTCAAGAGCGATCGATTTGGCCCGCTCGATCACCGCACAGTCGGTACAGCATTGCTTAGACAAAGCCACCGACTTGGCCTAAAGAGGCAAAGTGAAGGGAATACCATCGTTTCGACCAGCCATGGCGCGAAAGATTTGGACATCGACAGCGGTTGTTATGGTATGGGTCGAGCCATCCATCAGCAAGAACAGGCAGCCGCCAGAGTGTGGCCCCCAAAACCCACCTGGGCTGCTCGTGGGCGCATTGGGGCCGGACGTTCTCACATGAACCGTGGCCATGGTGATGGCGGGGCGCGTTGTTTGACCGACAGTCTGTCCACGCTGCGAAGCCATCCAGGGAGAAAAGACCGTTCTAGCTGTGGGGATGACGCCAGCCCAGCCGTTGGGAGTAAACATGCTTGCTCGCTCTCCGAGACCAAGCGTGTTGGATGTTCCGTCGGTGATATCAGAAATTCGAACAGCCTGGTTTCGATGGAAAATACCATTAACAGGTTGCTGTTCGTACATGGCCGAGTATCCCGGCGCGTTCGCAGGATCGCCACCTCCCAAGCAACCGATATAACTGGCTGGTGCGAGATCGGTGATACCAAGTGAAGCTGGCCAAATAGTCACCGGGGCGACCCATGTGTCGGACGGACACATGAATTCCTTGACCAGCATGCTCCGAGCAGGTGCGTTTACCGGATCGGCTATCGGGAGATTAAAATTAATGTTGGCGTGAAGATTCGCCTGCTCCATGTAGGGCAGGATCATGGCGAAGAAACTCCAGCCCGGACCAGCCTCTGGGATTCCATCATTTCCGCCGCCCGACCAGGTGCCTGTGACACGGGAGATAAAGCCAGGCGGAAAGGTGCGATGAGCCGATTCGTAGTTGTGTAAGGCTAATCCCATCTGCTTGATATTATTGCTGCATTGCATGCGTCTGGCTGCTTCACGAGCGGCATGCACGGCCGGAAGAAGTAAGCCAACGAGGATTCCAATGATCGCAATGACGACAAGCAACTCTACGAGGGTAAATCCACCGATTTTCTTCTGAATAGTCTTCATCATTAATAGCCCCGGAGTACAAGTGTATCTTCAGGCGATGCCAGAGAATTCTCAGGCACCGCTTAACATTGTAGGCTCGACCCTAAAGAACTGCCTTCAAGGTCATTATCAACTGCGTCGTCCAATCAGGATTGTTGCTGGCCATATCTTGAAGATTGGGACCATTGAGGGCAGAAGGAAAAGTGTTCCATTGCTGATTCGTTGTGTTCGGGCTGCCGCATAAATCGGTCGCTAAGAAGTCTGCCGAAGCGCTGGAAGCCTGTGCAAAGGGAGCCCTGAGAATCATCAAGCAAGAGAAAAAGCATCCCATGTCGAGAGCCTTTCGTTACTGCTGCGCGTAGTCGTGCAGCCGGTAAACGGCAGCGCCCGCGAGTACCGTTTTCCCATGAAGGGTCTGCGACGCTGGAAACAGCTTGCCTTTCCGGTGGTTGCGACTGCCGAAGCGCCGCTTCCGGTCAGCTACTTCGACGAGCGCGAGCTCGAACTGACCGCCCGACTCA
>DAIRSD010000569.1:0-2869 GCA_036804625.1 Aureliella sp.
CGTGGAAACTTTGTCCACACATTGCCGATTGGCTGCATACGGGACTTCATGCCACCTTCTTGCAGTTCAGATGTGCTCAGGTTCAGCCGTTGCACAGCATTTTGCAGGCCTGCGTCTTCGATCGTGCTGTTGAACTGAAGGATTTGATTCCTAGCCAGAACTAGCTCACCAACGCGAGTCATCAACTTGTCCCGCAAGGCGACATCGACGCGAATAGTAGTATCGGCTGCGGAAGCCTCAGCAGCCGCTGCTTGTTTGCTTTCCGTAGGCTTTTCTGAGTTGACTTGAGGTGCTTTGGTCTCTGTCGGTTTTGCCGACTTGGCCATGAAGTCGGTGCCTTCGGTTACAGGGCTAGATGATGCTGAGGCTGCAACAGCGGTTGTGGACTTGACTGGATTGGCGGTTGAAACTTGGTCGCTATTCGAAGCCGACTTTGCTTGAGGCGAAGCGATTGAGGGTGCTTTCGGTTTTTCGCCGACACATTTGGTATCACAGCTAACGGCAGGTGCTTTCACGGAGTGGATGGCGACTAGAAAATCGACTGTAAACTGGTGGTCTTCCGGTCCTTCACTACCTGCATTCTCGATAGAAAACAGAATCTTTCGGACGACTTCGACTGCACCCAACAGCGACTCGCTGATCTGCGCATCATAGGCATACCACTGCGCGACACTTCCGGCGACTAGCTTTTCAGCAGCGCCAGCTACCTGCTCCAGCTTTTGAAAATCAAGTGACTGGCAGTTGGTGCGAATGGTCTGAATATTGTCTAACAAATTCGCTAGTGAAGAGGTAGCATGGACTTCGCTGTCCAGGATCGCCAGATCTCGCTCGATTTGATCTAGCTGATCAAAACTTTCAACCAAGAACTGACGTAGAACATCAGCATCATCGGCAGCTTCAGCAGCCAGCGCAGTTTCGTTCCCTAAAATCGGCGTCTCGACAAAAGCTGCGTCCAGATCGATCCGTCCCTGCAGAATGTCCTCCAAAGCCACGATGTGATTGGTGACATCTTGTCCATTCGAATTTTCTACTTCGTCGATTAACTCCTTCAACCGGTCAGTCGCTCGAAGAAGAGTATTGATCACAACCGAAGTTGGACGCAGGTCTTTGCTACGCAGTCGACCGAGTACTTCCTCGGCTCGGTGAGCCAAACCGCCTAGGGTATCCAAGCCCATAAAGCCAGCCGCACCTTTGATTGAGTGGATCGCACGAAAAACCGTGTTCACCAAGGCGACATCCATGGCATCGCCTTGCGATTCCAAAGTCAATAATTGGTTTTCGATGTCAGCCAAATGCTCTTGGGATTCTACTGCGAACTCCCGAAGCAACTCGGTATCATCTGAACTCATTTTAATAACCTATGGATATCAAAGATCGCATAACTGTAGGGGTCGTGGCGACTTCTCTGGGGTGCCTTGAGCAGATACTTTGTAGAACTCTGCTCGATCCAGGCAGATTCACTAGTCGGAAGAAGACGAGAAACCGCAGAACCCTACCCGAAAGTTAGAGTCCATGCGCTTTCGGAGATATCGAAGATGTAAGGATAAGCAGTAGAAGCAACCGACCCTATGAAATGTAGTGATTGTAACGACCGCCCCTGATACTTCGATCAAGGGGATCGTCGATCGGCAGACTGCAGTGAACAGCAGCAGTCATGTGAGCATTCAATAGAGACGAGCACTATCCCAAGAAAGCTGTCGCTTATTGAACAGAGAATAGGTCTGCTAGATCGAGCAAACCGGTAGGCTTACAAAGCGGTGCAAGTGGATTCGGCGGAAAGACTATGCGAATATTGCGGTAACAGCCATCGCGCGCATCCGCCATCACAAGGATTCGCTGATTTTCTACGTCCACCACCCAGTATTCCACGATGCCAGCACTAGCATACAGATCTGCCTTCTCCTGCAGGTCGGTCGCCAGACTGTTTTTTTGAGCGCCTATGCCAAGATTATTGACCAAGCGGAAGACCATTGCTTGAAGGAACTTCGGAGTTACCCTCAGAATGACTCCACGACCATCGAATCAAATTTCGAGTGTCGGCATATCTGGCTGCCGAGTTGCCAGAGCCTAAGACGACGCAGATGCGGCTTTGGCCGTCTCGCTCAGCCAGACTAACCAAGCAGGCGCCCGCAGCGCTGGTCGTGCCGGTTTTCACGCCAAGATATCCCTGCGTGTCCAACAGCTTGTTGGTGTTTTCCCACTTCAGGTTGCGAGTGTAACCACTGACACTGCTAACAGTGCAACCATAAATACGAGTCGAAACGATTTCACGCATCAACGGATGTTTCAACGCTTCCCAAGACAACTTAACCAAGTCCCCAGCGCTCATTTTGTGCTCGGGATCGGTCAGGCCATGAGGGTTGGCAAACTTGGATTGCTGCATCGACAGCTGGGAAGCCGTAGCGTTCATTTTATCAATAAAGGCTTCATATCCATCCACTGAATTACTTGTCGACTGGACCAATACCGCTCCACAGTGTTCGGCCAACGCGATAGCGGCGTCGTTACCCGACGGAAGCAGCAATCCGAATAGCAGATTGCGTACCGTGATCTGCTCACCGGCACGCACATCGGCCGTGGAACCTGTCGTCTGGTCCGCGCGACTGGAGTACTTTACGATTTGATCCAGCTACTGTTGACTTTGCTGAGCCATTTTAAGGACCACAGGTGATGTCATGATCTTTGTGTTGCTGGCCGGATCAAGAGGCTGATCCTGAGCATGACCAGCGAGCAAGACTCCGTTTTGGGCATCAGCAATGGCCCAGGCCGTGCAACTGACCCAGGGCGGCCCATCCAGCGAGTCGACAGGCGCTAGAGGAAGATAGATCGCGTAGAACACTGGAGCTTCAGAGACCTCCTGCTCACCGAC
>DAIRSD010000570.1:0-2866 GCA_036804625.1 Aureliella sp.
TCAAAACTGATCTTGGTACTGGGGCATACCAAATGTGGTGCCGTACATGCAGCAGTGAAATTAGCCGAAGCTGGAAAAACCGGAGCCGAAGCCACTGGCTGCCAGCACCTGGATTCTATCCTCGAGGAGATCCATCCTTCGATTCGCCTACCTGTCCTACAGCAGATCGACCAAGCAATCGACGCTGGCCGAAACGAATTCATTGAAGACGTTGCTCGGCGTAACGTAATCCACTCGGTGCATAGCATCGCGCAGGCCAGCCAGACCATTCGCAAGCTGGTCGATGAAGGTCGAGTCGCAGTGGTGGGCGGCGTCTACGACGTGACTTCTGGTAAGGTTGATTTTTTGGTGTCAGACGCCGTCGGCCTAAGCCTCGCAACGACCAGAGAAACTTTGTTGTAGCGAGCCGTTAACGAATTGGCCTTCTAGCTTATCATCAGCCGGAGTGCGCTAGCACCCTGTTTTCCATCAGCCGACATGATTTAGCATCCGGTTGTCGCAGCAACCAAATGATGGCTAAGGAAAAATTATAAGGTACGCCCAAAAAGGTTTGTCACCGACTTTCACTCGCAGCGCTGCCATCATTGGCTTCGCCCATTCCTCCCATATAGCTGCCCATGCCTCCCATTCCCGAAGGTTTCAAGGCTTGAGCTTTAACGCAAAATGCTGCGAGTCCTCACACCTGCGCACAATCGATTCGAGAGGTTACCATAATTGTAACACGAATCGAAATTGCTGCAGAAGACTTAAGTATCAGTACCAACTATCTTAAGCTTCCGGATGTAACTTATTAAATGCAAAGTACGAATCATTCAGCGGCCATTTACCGACAGGTGCAGCGAGCCAATTGGATTGGGTTGCTGTTTAATTTTGGCCTTGGTCTGGCCAAGCTGATTGGTGGCGTCTTGGCCAGTTCCTTTGCGCTAGTTGCCGACTCGGTCAATTCGCTTGGCGATACGATAACCTCGGTGATCGTCCTGTACTCGTTAAAAGTTGCACAATTTCCTGCAGACGATGAACACCCTTATGGACACTCAAGAGCCGAGGGGATTGCGGCGCTGACGGTTTCGCTGATCATCATTTTTTCAGCTCTGGCCGTTGCCTGGGAAACGTTAGTTCGGCTTCAAGGGCAGCACGAGACGCCACCAGCCTGGGCGTTGTGGATCGCTGGAATCAATGTACTCATCAAGGAGGGGCTCTACCGCTATAAGATCACTGTGGGGCGTCGCACCGGTTCGCTGGCGACGATCGCCAACGCTTGGGATCATCGCAGCGATGCACTGAGCGCCCTGGCTGTTCTGACCGGATTGGCAATGGTGCGCTATGGCGGACAGAACCTTGCCTGGGCAGATAAAGTGGCGGCCATGATCGTAGCATTGGCCATCGTCTGGGCCGGCGTGAAACTGTTTAGGCAGAGCGCTAGTGAATTGTTAGATGTCCAGGCAGACGAAGAGATGGTCTGTTCTATCCGAAGTACTGCCCAACGGATTGCCGGGGTACAAGCGGTTGAGAAGCTGTGGGTTCGCAAGTCGGGCTTGGAGTATTTCATTGACATCCACTTGCAGGTGGAACCAACGATGTCCGTCCAGGAAGGACATCACATCGGCCATTTGGTGAAGCAGCGACTAATTGTTGATTACCCGTCGATTCGCGACGTCCTGGTTCATCTTGAACCTTACGCTGGTTTGTAACGTGGCAACCGTTCACGCAGTTATTAGAGTTGTTTGAGTAAGGATGGCGTTGAAACGGGTTTAAGTTTAAGTCCAAGTTCAAGTTTAGACTCAAATTTAAACTTAAACCAGAACTTTTGAATAGCGACGCCTAATTCCGTGAACGGTTACAAGTTTCGTTGCCCGAACTGTTGCCCCAGCTACCGCCAAAACGTTGCGCAATCAGTCAAATTCTGGCAATTTAGGGGACAGTGCCGCGCCGAGCGTAAAAACGAAAAAACCCTGCAATTCCAAGGGAAATGCAGGGTTTCCGTCAGTCGGGGTGATAGGATTTGAACCTACGACCCTCTGGTCCCAAACCAGATGCGCTAGCCAGGCTGCGCTACACCCCGAACGGATGGGAATGTTAGCCGAATTTCGTACGGGCCGCAATGCGTTTTTGCCATCAACTGAGCATTCTAATCGCCAATTTTAAATTGTTCTTGCAGATCACAGGTATCGCCCAAGCAGAAGTGCGAATACCACATCGAAGCGATAAATTTGCAGGAATCAGTAAGAATCGTCATAATCTTCAAGGCAATAGACTGAAATAAGGGACATTTCTGGGGCCGATCAGGTTCTGGGTTTCGTAAAATTCCACTGCTGAGCCTCATAAATTAGCCCAAGGCCTAGAAAAACATACGGATTTTCGATGTTGTTGAGCGGCTGTAAGACTTCCTTTGCATACTTGAGGCTGGAGGTTGTCCCCTGCACACTTGGCTGACGATTTGGGTTATAATCAGTTTAAGCGTTTTCGACATGGCGATTAGGAACCTGCCGAAAGCCCCTACCAGCATTACCCCACCTGCCTTCCGAGCCTCTTCCCGCCTAAATGCCGAGGTATCAGGATGAAGACGAAAAAGTCGCATTGCCTGCGCCGGTCAATAGCTTGCGCCGGGATCTGCCATCAGTTCGGCTTGGCATTTCTTCGAGGCTGTGTAACAAAATTTCAGCGAAGCTGTCAATTTTCTAATCAAGTAACGAATCAAATTAGCTTATGGATCAGGTGGTCATGCGTGTTTGCACCGCTTTTCGCGTGCAGCTTGGCTCGATCCGCCGAATCTGCCACCGCAATCGGCCCTGGCGTGTCGTCCGACGTGCCGCAATTCTAGTCTGAAATATGCCCTTTTCTTCGTTTGTGCTGCTTTGATTTTCAT
>DAIRSD010000571.1:0-2863 GCA_036804625.1 Aureliella sp.
AGTAGCAAGTGGGAGCTGGCCGGAAGAGATCCGAACGGTAAAGTTCTTCCGCCAAAAGAATATGTTGAACCATGGTTGACCTGGTTTCGTGGTGCGGAACTGCAGGTGACTCAGTATCCTACAAGCTTATCGATCATTGCAGCCGTCCGAACCGAGCTTCCGACTCTGGCAGATCCCCATCAGTCGGACACAGCACCTTCCGATGTACAACCAAAACTGAACGTGAATATCTTTGAGTTGCCTGGCAAACTCTTTGGCGGAAAAACGTCTGTTAAGCCTGCAGAAGAAGCACCGAAACGAAAGAGCTTTTAACTACGATAAGGCCACAATTAGACTGCAAGCCAGCAAGCAGACCACGACTGGCAACCACAACTTGCGTTCTTTGACACTAGGAGTCATGGCATTTGCGATACAGCCAAGGGTGCAATATGCCACGATGCCCCAGACGAATCGTTGTGAAGGCTCATGAAAATAGCTCAAAATCAAACCGGCACGTGACATGATGATCAACGAAAATAGCACCAACAGCGCAGCCGAAAGGGCTGCGATGATACGACCCTGCACCGGTAGACGCCCTGGCCACCTCCCGCCCATCGTCAATTCACCCCATGAGGCACCGAAGAGAAGGGCTAAATGAAATAGGCCCACGCAAGCGGACAAGATTACGAACAGAATCGCTGCTGCTCCTGGCATTATTTCTTGGCCGCCAAAGTTTGGAAACGAAAATAGTATCGTCTACTTGCTTGCCTTCACATCCTACTGCTCCAGCAATGATGAATCTGCCTGTAGTTCATTTCGGTTGACGGCCAGATCGTAGGCTCCCTTCCAGGTCAACCTGCCGTTTGTACAATCAAAAATTGCAGTCTCTATTCACGACCTAGTTTTATCGGCAGCCGTTTCGGTATCGCAGCGCTTATACTTCGGTTTCCAATCGGGTGGGCCAAAAAAATAGCCGAGTGCTTCCCACGCAGTTCTAGCCGTTTTGATATCGGCCCACATTCTCCGAAATTCAAACAAAGTAATCTGAAAAGGATTGTTCGTGTTGACATTAACCTTGAGACCATATCGAACGGGCTCAATCTCAGGTTCGAAGGTGCCTAAAAATCGATCGATAAAAATAAACATGTTCGCATAGTTTTTGTCGATGTATTGTGGGTTGGCCCCATGATGCACTCGATGCGACGAGGGAGTGCAAATGAGCCACTCCAAAATTCCTAATTTCGGAATGATCTTCGTATGTACCCACACACCGTACAACGTGGAGATCGATCCCATGACTACCAGGACCGTTGGGTCCAGCCCAAGAAGCGAAAGTGTGGCAAAGAAAGGTATCTTAATGATTGGTCCTAGCAAAGCCTGCCTAAAGGCAACCGAAAAGTTAAACTCTTCACTGGAATGATGACTCAAATGCACTGCCCATAGGAATCGCACGCGATGTGAGGCCCGGTGAAATACATAAAACACGAAGTCGATCAGAAGCAACGCCACGATCAACAGCAACCACGCAGGCATCGTCTCGCTAATACTGAAAATACGGTATTGGTAGGCAAAAACAAATACCGCTAAAGTAAGAGACTTGACCAGAAAGGAGACAACGGCGTTTCCTGCCAGTAGCCCAATTGTGCCTAGCGTGTCAGGTCGGTTGTAATGATTTTCGTTTCTTAGGTTCGAGACAAGCACCTCAATGGCAACCATTGCAAGGACCAATGGGATTCCAAACGCAAGCACCATACCACCGGTGATACCTAGAAAGCTACCTGCGTCCATTTGATATCTCTGTGCAAAACTGCTTGTAGCCAGCGACTTAGTACCACCCGCAAGAGATGCCTTTTCAGGTAGCCCGGGTGATTAGACTTTTAGTATATCTACTCCAACCCGGTTAGACCATGCTTGCATCAGTCGCCGAAAAACTGGAAAACCAGATTTCTTTAGGCGTTGTGAGTCTACGGTGGCGACAGGCAGAATACACCAGGGAGTCGATACTAAGAAAGCTTCATCAAAACTCTGTAACTCGGCTACCGAAAAATTGTGCTCCGTAACATTGATGCCCAGGTTGCCAGCTAGTTCTAGGGTGTAGCCCAAGGAAATACTGGCGTATCGTTGTAACGGATTTCGCACAATCAATCCTTGGCTGTCAGTGTAACCTAAGATACTGCCGATCGCGGAATCACTAACGGTGCCATGCTCATCCAGCAATATAGGATACGATCCATTCAGAATCGAACGGCTCTGATTCTGAGCCAAATAGTAGTGCAAGCGACTGCGAACCTTGATATCCACCGGCCAGCATTCTTGTGGTACCTGCCGAATCTGAGTCGTGACTAGGTCAATGCCTTGTCGATAACTGCTCTGCCACCGACCGACAGGCAGCGGATAGCTGTGAGCATAGAACATAGGCTGCGCGTGAACTGATGAAGCTTCGACGGATGTCGGGCCACAAGGCCAGTTCCAAGCCATCATTGAGCCTGGAGTTGCGAAAAAGCAGACGCCTTGTTCAGCATCAGCAGGCAAGAACTTTGCATTCATGGCCACCAGTTGCTCGATGCGCTGCGACAACTGCTGGAATGTGCACAGCGGCTGAAGCTCCAATGCAGCCAGTCCACGACACCATCTCTGATAGTGACGCTCCAAAAGAAAAGGACGTTGCCGAAAGGTCCGAACCTGTTCAGCTACGGTCACTCCATGCACGAATCCGGCATCGGTCACCGGCAAAGTTAATTGACTAAGTTGCACGAAACGATCACCACAGATCCCCACGGGTTGCCTGTGATCCTGCTGGCGCTCTGGTGGACGGGGTGAAGATGCAATTTCCATTATTGTTGCCTCTTAGGTCTATTCCGTGCCAACGAACGACTCTGCCCTA
>DAIRSD010000572.1:0-2845 GCA_036804625.1 Aureliella sp.
AGCTACTATTCTCTTTTCTTCAAGTCGATACTAAACGCTGAGGAACACCCGAGTCGGGCAGCCCATTGAATGGTGATCTATGCATCCAGTACCTGGATCAGCGGGAATCGTCGAATGATTCAAAACCGTTTTTGATCTACTACGGCTTCTCGCATCCCCATGATGTTCGCGATGGCACTCCGGAATTGCTGGCGAAATACGGAGCTGTCAATCATACGGACGAAGACCGTCCGCCTCCCGATCAACCAAGGCAACCCAAATTGCCGGCCAACTACTTGCCAGCACACCCTTTCCACCACGGTCATCCAGACCTGCGCGACGAAGTGGCTGTCAGCGGCGTGTGGCAGAGGCGAGACCAGCAGACGATTCGCAATGAACTCGGCCGACAATTCGCCTGCTGCGAGAATATTGACATCCAAATCGGTCGCGTTCTCGCCAAACTGGAAGCCATGGGCGAACTTGACAACACGTACGTCATCTACACCTCGGATCATGGCATGGCTATCGGACGACACGGCTTACAGGGAAAACAAAATTTGTATGAACACACCTGGCGAGTACCATTTATTGTGAAGGGCCCAGGCATTCAATCCGGCACTCGAGCGCAGGGAAACATCTATCTGCTAGACATCTTGGCCACACTTTGTGACCTAGCTGGTATCTCCGCACCGGCAACCAACGAAGGCACTAGCTTTAAGCCCGTGCTGGTCGGCCAGAAGCAGGCCATTCGCGATGTGCTTTACGGAGTCTACAACGGCGGCACCAAGCCCGGCATGCGGGCCGTCAAGAAAGGCGATTGGAAGCTGATCAAGTACGACGTACTCGATGGCTAGGTGCGGGAGACACAGCTATTCCACCTGAAGGACAACCCTGACGAGTTCATCATCGAGCATCACGACTCCCAAGTAACATTGCTGACAGGCGCTAGGCCCGCACCACATCAGGTCAACCTTGCGTCCGACCCAAAATACGCCGACAAACTAGCCGAAATGGAATCGCTGTTATTGACGGAAATGCGACGACTGGACGATCCGTGGCGGCTATGGAATCAACCCGCTGAAAAACTTTCTCCCAGGTGACTCTTGTTATGTTAAGACTACTGAAACTGTTTGCCTGCGCTGTGTTCTTGGTACACCACCCGCACTCCGCTTGGGCACAATCCGGTTTTTCGGTTGTGAAGCAGGCGGATCGGCTCCTGATTTCGCTCGAAAACAGCGCGGTGGCTCAGTACGTTTTTAACGATCCAAAGATCCTTCGGCCCTACTTCTCGAGTCTATGCCTGACCAGCGGATTGCAGGTAACGAGAAATCATCCGCCCGTTGAAGGCAAAGACGCGACCGATCACGATGCCATGCATCCCGGCCTGTGGCTAGGTTTTGGTGACATCAACGGTCAGGACTATTGGCGCAACAAGGCGAATATGCGACATGTGCGTTTCCTAGCGGAACCCGATTGTCAAAACGACAAGCTCAGCTTTGCCACCCAGTGTGAATTGCAGACCGCAAAAGGTAAACCTCAATGTCGCATGACCAATCGGTACACACTGACTTCACGGCCTGAAGGCTGGTTGCTTGTCTGGGAAGCTACGTTTCATGCTGATTTTGAAACTGTCGTGCTGGGCGATCAAGAGGAAATGGGCCTTGGGGCTCGTGTGGCAACTGCGATTACCGAGAAAAATGGTGGTCGAATTGTCAATTCAAACGGTCTATATTCTGCCAAACAGACCTGGGGACAAGCGGCCGACTGGTGCGACTACTCGGGCAAAATCGACGGCAAGCCTGTAGGCATCACACTAATGGCCAGCAGAAGCAACTTCCGCGAAAGCTGGTGGCACAATCGCGACTACGGAGTGTTTGTTGCCAACCCGTTTGGTCGGAAAGCCATGAATCAAGGTCCGCTCAGTGAAGTAACTATTGATCAAGGCCAATCATTAACGCTCCGTTTTGGCGTGCTAGTGCATGGCAAGTTAGACTCAGACCTCGCAACTATTTCTCAAGCGTTCGACCGGTTTTACACTCAGCAATAATCCACTTTGATTATTGTCACTTCTCGCCGATCGCCGTTAGGAAGTGGCAAATCATGAGTCAAATGTTTCGTGTTGCGACTCCTAAACTCGTACTCGTACTGAGTGAAACGGTTCTCGTCCTCGTAACCGAATTTAATCTATCGCGAGCGAACGAGTATTTGCCTAAGATCGGCTGATCTACTGTTCGTAATCTGCCCAACGCAGGCATGCCTGGAGCATGGCCTCTAACGCCACCGGTTCAGCCAAGCGGTGATCCGATCCTACTTCGATCAGCGCGTCAGAAGTTAAGCCGCTATTTGTGATTAGTTCCTGAGAGTCGGCAAACGAAATCACTTCATCGTTGCGACTATGAAGAATTAGGCAGTTAGCTTTGACGGTCTTTGCGTATCCCCAATACTTCCAAGCTGGGCATAGCAGGACCAGTGGAGTCGACCCGCTATTCATGTTCATCGCTACCGCACCGCCGCGAGAAGAGCCTACGATCACATTGGGGCGGTCCTGGTTGTAGGCAGATTGAGCCGGCTTTACTGCCAAATCAAAATCGTCGTCATCCAGCGCTGGATTGTTCACTTGGCATCCATGCCCAGCCAGATAACTGGGTTTGACACCTCCCACAACACTTTGCCAACCGTGTAAAAAGAGGATTTTCATGAGTCCTTGGCGAAATCAAAATCAAGTAGCGTCAGCTAGATGAACTGGCCCTCAAGGATTCGAACCTAGACTAACTGATTCAGAGAAAGTCGTGCTACCGTTACACCAAGGGCCAAGAACAGCCTTTTTCAAGTTTGTCAATCGAATGTCGACGGCTCTTGCATGCAG
>DAIRSD010000573.1:0-2845 GCA_036804625.1 Aureliella sp.
GGCCCCGTTAGACGGCCACTACGAGCCGCTGGTCGAGAGTGGCACCCAGGTACAGGCCGGTGATATTGTTGGATTGTTGCACGATTTCAACCGAATTGACTTGCCTGCCCACGAGGTGCGTGCAGGTCTGGCTGGCGTGGTCCTGGCTCAAGCCTGGGTGGCCCCCATCCGCCAGGGACAACACATCGTCGTCGTTGGCAAAGTCATCGAGTGAGAGGCATTGGGCATTAGGCGATAGGCTTAAGATCTTAAACTTCAAAATTACATCTGCTTGCTATGAAAATTACCGAAATCATTTGTCAAATTCTTCGCATCAAGAATGTACAAGCCAAGACTGCTAGTAGCCAGGATTCGATTCTGGTTCGAGTTCGTACTGACACGGGACTGGAAGGCATTGGCGAAGCCGACTCATCGCCCGAGATGGGCAAAGCGGCCATCGATGCACCCTTTAGCCATAACGTGGCCAGTGGACTGCGCGGAATATTGATTGGTGAAAACCCGCTGGAGACAGAACGGCTATGGCAGAAAATGTATCGCCAGACAATGTATTGCGGACGTCGTGGCGTAATGATCACCGCCATGTCAGCAATCGATATGGCGCTGTGGGATCTCAAAGGCAAGCACTTTGCCCAGCCCATCCATCGTTTGTTGGGCGGCAAACAGCACGACAAAATCCTTGCCTACGCTTCCATTCTCTTCGGACGCGATGGCAACGAAACGGCTGACATCGCTCGGCGTTGGCGATCTGCCGGATACAGGGCAGTAAAATTTGGGTGGGAGCCGATGGGCACCAGCCTGGCTGTGGACCACGATCTAGTGGCGGGTGCCAGGCGTGGCTTAGGCGACGATGCAACCTTGTTGATTGATGCGGGTTGTGTATGGGATGCCAGAACCGCACTGCAGCGAGCCCATGCGTTCCAGGAGCATCGAATTGAATGGTTAGAGGAGCCGCTACATCCGGACGATTACGAAGGCTACCGTTGGCTCCGCGATCGCTCTCCGGTGCCCATCGCAGCCGGCGAAGAGGAGTGTGGCAGGCAGTCGTTTCGCCCCCTGATCGACGGTCGATGCCTGGACGTTTATCAGGTCGATTTGTCTCGCAACGGTTTTACCGACTCGGCCTACATACGCCAACGGGTCGAAGAAATTGGTGCCCGACTATGTAATCACTGCTACACGAGCCCTGTGACAGTAGCAGCCAGCTTACATTGGCTCTGCACCTGTCGCGACGCTTTCTTATTTGAGGACTGCGTGGAGGATTCGCCCCTGCGCCATGAACTGACGCATGAAAAAGTCCAAGCCGACGAGGGCTGGATTCAAGTGCCCGATCGACCCGGCCTGGGCGTCACCCTAAACGAGGATTTTATCAAATCGACCTTGGTAGAGCAGTCTTCCTGATAAGAGTCGAAAGTCCGTGGCGCTGTAGCAAACTATTAGGCAAATTCGATGAAAGTTCTGCTCTTTACTTTTTTTCTCATCGGGATGGCAGGTAAGGGGACTTCGGCTTCAGAAGCCGCCGCAATACGCTTCACACCGCTCGACACAAAGCCTTTTGGCAGTTGCATTCAGCACTGGCGTAAACTGCGCGATCCGGGGCGGTTTATTGTAGCCCTGCCCAATCACCCCTCCTACGAGCCCGCTCAGGTTAGGGAGATCGCCGAAAATATTCTGTTGTTTCAACGAGACAACGGAGGTTGGCCCAAGGACTACGACATGACGGCCATTCTCACAGATGATCAGCGGCAGCAGGTTATCGCCACTCGATCAAAGCAGGATACATCTTTTGACAATGACAATATCCATTCGCAAGTAGAGTATTTGGCCAAAGCTTTGGCGCAGCACCCAGATCCACAATGGCGAGACGCATGCCAGCGTGGTTTCGACTTCATGTTACGGGCTCAGTATCAAAACGGTGGCTACCCACAGCGATTTCCTGACCCAATTGGCTACTCGGCGTTTATCACATTTAACGATGGTGTCATGATTGGAGTGCTAAACGTACTCATGAGTGCTGCCGAAGGTGCGTCGCATTTCAATTGGTTGGACGATCAGCGACGACAATTGGCCAAGCAGGCTGTCGAGAAGGGTGTGCAGTGCATACTGCAATGCCAAATCAAGGTTGATGGAAAGCTGACTGGTTGGTGTCAGCAGCATGACACTGTAACCTTTGAGCCACGGCCGGCTCGCACGTTCGAACTTGCATCGCTATTTCCCCAAGACACCACCGAGATCGTCTATTTCTTGATGCGACAGCAATCACTCGACCAGAGTCAGATTCAAGCGATTGACAGTGCAGTAAGCTGGTTGAAAGCCGTGCAATTAAACGGCATAAGGGTCGATAAAGTGGCCGCGCCGCCGGAATCGTATCCTGGATACGACAGCGACAAAGACGTAGTAGTCACTGCGGACCCGGGTGCCGGACCGATCTGGGCCAGGCACTACGAAATAGGCACCAACCGGCCTATCTTTGCCGGTCGCGACGCAGTGAAGCGATACTCGTTAGCCGAAATCGAACGCGAGCGCCGATCTGGAACTACATGGTATGGTTATTGGCCTAAAAAGCTGATTGACCAAGATTACCCTCGATTCAAATTGCAGGTGACTAACGCTCAGGATAGTCCTTGACCGGTTAACACATTAAAGCAGCATCGAAAATCCATTGTGCTCAAGTCGCAACAGACCATGATTTATAGGACTGCGTGGACTGCGGAGAACAAGGCACTCGAAGCCGCGAAGGAATATCGATTCGAACAGCTAGGCAGACAGAGGAACAGTGCCAACAAGTAAAGAGCTGGAAACACTACCTTACATCCCATGTCGATAACATCCTCCCACACACCTACCC
>DAIRSD010000574.1:0-2842 GCA_036804625.1 Aureliella sp.
GGGGGAAAGATCCGTGAACCATCTTCGATGATGTTGATCTGGAACGCACCGCCAATGGTGTTTTGTGGGGGGCTTTCACAACGCCAGGACAGTCATGCACCTCACTGGAACGCTTGTATGTGCAGGACTCTATTTATGATTCGTTTGTGAGCCTGCTGGTGGAAAGCGCCCAGCAGCTTCGCTGTTCGACGCCACAGAGCGATCCAAGGCAACCCGACGGTTTTGACATGGGAACTATCACCGCTCCCTATCAGATCGCGACGATCGAACAACACATTCAAGAGGCCGTCGATCAGGGTGCCAAAGTGTTGTGCGGCGGAATTCGACAGCCGGGGTCAGCGCACTGCGTGCCCACTGTAGTGGTCAATGTAACGCATGACATGAAACTTGGCAGTCAAGAGACTTTCGGACCAGTGATTGCTGTCATGAAATTTAGGTCAGAGCAGGAGGCAATTGCAATGGCCAATGCTTCAGAATATGGCCTGGGGGCGTCGGTATGGTCGAAAGATCTTGGCCGCGCTGAACGGGTGGCCCGAGCGCTAAAAGTTGGCAACGTCTCGATCAACAACCACATGATCACCGAAGCCTACGCCTACCTACCCTTTGGGGGAGTCAAGCAAAGTGGATTTGGCCGAATCAAAGGTGATGAGGGACTTTTGACATTCTGCAATATCAAGTCGGTTGTGATGGAGAAGCAGAGTAGCAAAATCGATCCGCATTGGTATCCCTTCACCAAAGAGAAATATCGGCTGATGAACAATATGATGCACAGCTACTTTGGCAGGCGACGTAAATGGATAAAATTCTTGATCAACGCTATGCAGTTGGATTCGATTGGCAAGAAACAGAAGCTAAAGTAGCCCTACCACCATTCTTATTGGCTTAACAGTCATTTTTTGATGCTTATCAGCCATTGTGTGATGGATTGAACGCATTCGGATGTTAAGCTATAGGTTGCACAAGCTCGCTTTCCCCTCAGGAACGTTCTCTATTTTCGCTAGGAGACCTCGAAATGAATGCTGTCACCACCACTCAGACGATCGATCATGCCGTCGGTGAACTTCTGAAAGGTGCGCAGACACTGGCAGGTAGTTCTATTGAGCAGCGGATTGAAGCAGCCAAAGCCTGCATCCAGGGAGTCGCGCGAATTGCCCAAAGATGGCAAACTGCTGGTTGCCAAGCCAAACGCACCAGCGGCTCGGTTGCTGGGCGAGCCGAGGAAATATTGACTGGGCCCGTTGCCTCGCTACGCTACCTTCATTTGATCATCAAGACGATGCAGGACTTGCAGTCCAAGGGCAAGCCGCAATTGCCTGGAACGGCCAAGTTGGTCGAAGGTCAGTTGCGAGTTCCCGTTTTTCCCACTCAATTGTTGTTTGATTCCGTCGCATTCCGAGGCATGCGAGGCGAGACATGGCTAGAACCAGGCGTCAGTGCCCAGAACATGTTTGGAGATGCCCCCGATCGAATGTTGCGGCGCAAGTCGGTTCAGCCACGAGTGGAGCTAGTATTGGGCGCTGGTAACGTTTCGTCGATTGCCATGACCGATTCGCTCACGAAGATCTTTCAAGATGACAGCGCTGTGTTGCTGAAAATGAATCCAGTGAATCAGTATTTGGGTCCTCTGTTTGAAGAAGCGTTGCAGCCTCTGGTCAAGTTGGGTTGGCTGCGCATTGTTTATGGTGCGGCCGTCGAGGGTGCTTATGCGATCAGTCATCCTCATGTGCATGGCGTCCATATTACCGGTTCCACGGACACTCACGAAGCGATCGTTTGGGGATGCGATGCTGCCCAGCGGCAACAAAGAAAAGCGGCCGGAACTCCACTACTGGACAAGCCCATTTCCAGCGAACTTGGCAACGTAACGCCTTGGATCATCGTCCCAGGCGATTACACCAAGAAGCAACTGGCCGCGCAAGCAGAAACGATGGCTGCATCGATCACTAACAATGCATCATTTAATTGCGTTGCGACCAAAATGGTCATTACTTGGAAGCAATGGACACAACGAGAGCAGTTTCTTGGGTTGCTAAACGCAGCCATTGCTCGCACTGAGAATCGGTATGCCTATTATCCTGGAGCCGAAGAACGATTTGCTCAGTTCAGTGGCGGTGCCAGCGTTGCGCCCGACGCCAACGGTGTTTTGCCCTGGAAGCTGCGATCCAATCTAAACTACGACGAACATGCTTTGCTGTTTCAGCGCGAGTCATTTGTTTGCGTGGCCGGTGAAACGATGCTAGAAGGCAGTTCGCCTACTGACTACTTGAGTCGTACAGTCGAGTTTGTCAATGAGCGGATGACGGGAACATTGGCCGTCGAGCTGACTGTGCCTACCGAATTTCAGAAGCGAAGTGCGGCGGAATTTGATACAGCCCTGCGTCGACTACGCTACGGCACGATAGGAATTAACCAGTGGGCCGGTCTCAGCTTTGCATGGATGTCGCCACCCTGGGGCGGTTATCCAGGTGCTAGTCTGGCTGATGTCCAAAGCGGAATAGGTTCCGTTCACAACACATACTTGTTGGATCGCCCTCAGAAATCCATCGTATTTGCACCGCTGTGTATGTCGCCAAAACCGGTTTGGTTTTCAACTCATCGCTGCCCAGAAACCGTAGCTCAGCGACTTTTGTCGCTCTGCGTAAGCCCGTCGATCCTTAAGTTGCCCGCACTATTTGCAGCCGCATTAAGAGGGTAGGGACCGCTGGAAAATAAGATTTTGGGCTTTCCCCATCAGCCGGAGTGGGTTAGCAACGGGTATACCCTAGCACCCGATTCGCGCCGCCACCGGGCGCAAACCCGATTGCGATATGTCTACTAATGGTCACTCAAAGCCGCAGACATT
>DAIRSD010000575.1:0-2842 GCA_036804625.1 Aureliella sp.
TATGTCGACACCCGAACGATTTTGTTGGATTTTTACATCCTTTGGCTTACCGTTTGGAAGGTTATCCGCCGAGACGGTATCCAGCACGAGGGGTCTGTTTCAATGCCTCGGTTTGATGATTACATGAAAGTCAAGAAGGAATCTTTATGATCGTTTTGGTAACTGGAGTGGGCGTTCCAACTCCTCGGTCGTTTGTACGGGCTGTGCGGAATTCTGGACGGAGTTCTTTACAAGGATTTCGATTTATCGGCGTCGACTGCAATCAACTTTCTTATGGTCTGTACGATCGCAGCCTGTTTGATGCGGGATACTTGGTTCCCCGAGCGGATCATCAGGATTACTGGGCGCAGATCAACCGTATTATTGAAGCCGAAAATATCAGTATGGCAGTTGTCTTGCCAGAGCAGGAGGTTCTGGTTTGGGCAGAGAACAAAGACAAGCTGATCCGAAAGGTCATTACTCATTTGCCTGAACCGGCCTTGGCTTCTGCACTGATCGACAAATATCGGTTACATGTCGAGCTGTCCCATTCCGATCTGGTTCCTGCCTTCATTCAAGTTGATCCCCAAAATTACGATTACCAGAAAATCGTCGAAAAAGTGGGAGAGAATTTCTGGATACGCGGTACGGTAGGGTCCAGCGGCTTTGGCTCGTTACAGATTGGCAGCTCCACTGTACTGGACAACTGGATTGCGATCAATTCGACGATTGAGCAGTTCATTGCCACTGAATTTTTGCCAGGGCGCAATTTAGCTTGTAAGTTACTCTATTTCGATGGTCAAATGAAACGATCGGTGTGTGCTGAGAGAGTGCACTATATCATGGCGAAGGTTGCTCCATCTGGAATCACTGGCAATACGTCATTCGGTCGCATGCTTAACTTTCCAGAGCTGGTTGAAATCGCTGAAGATACGATGGGCAGTATTACTGCCAAGATAGGTGTGAAGCCACATGGAATTTTCACGTTAGACTTTAAGGAAGATCAAACGGGTAGGCCTAAATTGACCGAGATTAATGTGAGGCATGTGGCCTTCAATTCATCTCTGGCGGCAGGTGGTGCTAACTTGCCGGCGGACACTCTTGAGTTGCTTCAGTTGAGCGATACATCGCCAGTTGAGCGCATCGATTACATTTTTGAGCAACCGATGATCTTTCTGCGCGATGTCGATGGAGAGCCCATCGTCATGCCAGAAGCAGCACTACTTGGTGCAGAGCAGGATAATAGTCTGTCTACTCGAACATCGACGGTTAGCGACAAGGCAAACGGTGCGGCTCCCATTCAAATGCTGATGGGTCTGTTGAATTCGATCTTGGAGACATCTTGTCGACCCGCGCTTGATCACCTGCAGCCACAAGATAGGCTTCAAGAGGATCTAGGCTTTGATTCACTTGAGCTTGCCGAGTTAACCGTGCGACTTGAGGCAGAAACGGGTGTCGACGTATTCCGAGACGGGGTTGTGCGAACTGTTGGAGAAATACTGGCGAAGCTGAATCCGTAGTTGCCAATCAAGGATATCTAGGTAGAGTTAAGCGAAAAGTGTCGAAATTTCGGGGCCGTAAGATATACTGGTTTGCAGAAAATTATGGGTGCTCGGTGTGTAGATTTGCCAACCGTAAATCCGAAGTGAGGGGTGAAGACTTTGAGTTGGGCTTGATGGTAGAACGAGAAACCGGACAATCGGCCGCTCAAGTCGGGCTGTTGATTTTATTAGCCACAGGCGCGTTAGCGTCCGGTTGTTGATCAGTAGCCGGTTGCTAAAGCACTCCGGCTGATACTAAAGTCAGCATTTCCGAATGAATCGCCAAACCGCAATTCGGACAGGATTTGCGGATTTGTGTTGATAACTATTGTCGATTTTGCTGAAATATGGCAGATACTAAATTGCATCATCTTTGTTTGGTAGGTCGGAAGTTCCGTTAAACGAGCCATTTTCTTAAGTAAGAAGCATCATCTCTTGTTATTCTTAAGTGATTGTAAGCAGCAGGCCACGTACACCTACCGTCTGTTGTTGGAAGATCTGCTGGCTGGCAAGGTGGCGGAGTATTCAGGCGAAACCGGCTTGCTTTACAAGCAGCTTGTTTCTTGGCTGGGGCAGATCATACGGCAGTATCCTCGTGTGGTATGGCCCGAGCTGACGGATCTAAGGCCGCTCGAGCCGCTGGCTGGGGAGGATCTTCTGAAGTTGCAGAGTCTGGACCTGGCGCTTTCGAGCGGACTTGAGAACTGGCAAAACCTTTTTTTGCGATCTTCTAGCCGAATCCTGTTGGAAACGTCGGGTTCCAGCGGCAAGCCGAAGCAGATTTGGCACTCAATGACTACGCTGACTCAGGGAATTCGTTGCTCGCCGCGCCACCGCACGTCGGTCTGGGGATTGACATATCCAGTCGACCATTTGGCGGGGATGCAGGTATTGTTTCAAGCTCTACTGAATGCCAATCCGTTGGTTCACCTGTACCGGGCTTCTACGTCGGATGTCCATGAAGCCATCGATGCTTTTTCCATCACTCACCTGAGCTGTACGCCGACGTTCTTGAGGATGTTACTGGCCGACTCGATAGTGCATCCGACATTACAACGACTAACTTCGGGCGGCGAGCGATTGGATACACATTCGCTGAGTAGTCTATCGCGCATGTTTCCCGGTGCACGCTTGACCAACATCTACGCATCGACCGAGGTGGGGGCTTTGCTTGTCAGTCATGACGACGGATTTGTGATTCCGGAGCATTTGGCCAGTAAGGTGCGAATTGTGGATGGTGCGCTTTGGTTGCACGAGAGCCTGAAAGTGGAGAATCGGTTAGAGTCGCGCCCAGCAGAAGGGCCGAAAGTAGAAAAGGTAGC
>DAIRSD010000576.1:0-2833 GCA_036804625.1 Aureliella sp.
CGAAGCCTGCTGAAACATGAAGGGCCTGTTCAGCAGATTAAAGGCTTGAAGCGGAGTTGTCGAACGTCCTCGTAAGGAGACACCCATGCTGCCATCAGGGCAGTCAAAGGCTCCAAAGACAACGTCTTTTTCCTTACGAACCCGCGTGGCATAGATCATGCGTCTCCACTGCTCGGGTCCAAATTCCTTTCTCGGGTGGTAATGGCGCACATTCTCCTGCTCGACTTCAAAAAGGCTAAACCCAGGGCCACCCACCGAATCTAAATTCAACGTACCGGCCACTTGCAAGATGCTGTCGCGAATCGCTTCGGCTTGCAATCGTCTGACTGGGTAACGCCACAACAACCTCGAGCCACCATCCGTGGCAAGGCCTTGTGCCGTTGGACGGCTGGATTGTCGCCACGTTTCGGAAAGAAGGATTTGGCGATGGATATGTTTCAGTGACCAACCGCTTTGAATCAGTTCAGCAGCCAATGCATCCAGCAGTTCCGGATGCGTTGGCAATTCACCTTGCAAACCAAAATCGCTGGCGGTGCTGACGATGCCAGTGCCAAAGTGATATTGCCAAATACGATTGACGATCACGCGAGCGGTTAGGGGATTCTTAGCGTCGGCTATCCAGTTGGCCAAAGCCAGTCGCCGCTGCGCCTCAGGGGAGTCTACTGCCAATGATAACGAGGTGAAAGCTGATAAAGCATCAGGCGATACTTGCTCGCGCGGAAACTCGGGTTCGCCGCGAAACAGTCGATGCTTATAGCCATGTTTCTAAAACTTGCCAACTCATGCTCTATTCTGTGAAGCCATTTTCGCTCTTTGCCTCTTAAGCGAGTCAAGTTGCTGCAACCACTGTCTGCCTTGATCGGCTTGAAGGGTGTTGGCTTGAGAAAAATCGTAGGCAACATGCATCGATTCGGAAAAGGGTTGTCGATCCATCGACCCGGCCAATAGCTGCCACTGATCCGGTTGTATCGCACCTTCCAATCGGTAGTCAATGGGCAATCGGTCCACAAACTGCCCATGGCGATCGCGCGCCCATACGATTTTGTCGATCCGAGTCGCTTCTGGTAGTTCGATTTGCACCCAAACGTCTTTGGCTTTTGATGCGATCCAACTGTGCTGGTTCCCGTAATTTCCATCGTTCACATGCGAGAGTTGATGAAAGGGATGTTTGAAATCTCCGGACGAAGTGGCCTTGGCTCCCAGGCTTGCCAGGGCTACGTTCTTGCCTTCCGAAAAAATCTCAAGTTCGTCAATGCAGGGCTCTGCCTGGTTGGTCGAACGAATTAGCATCCGCACCCAGCGAACTTTGGTTGCAGCGAAATTTTCGGTGTTCAAAGTCGCCGTAACGGGCTCGCGGTGCGGGCTGACGCGATAAGGTAACAAGTGGTCTTCTAATTCGCCGATTCTTTGATCAAGTTCAGATAGAAAAGCTTGTTGTTCGACTGAAGGGACTGACGCCTCGCCGTGTTGTACCCCTGCGAAGATCGCTTGCATCGCGTAGTAGTCTCGCTGGCTAATGGGGTCGAATTTATGATTGTGACACCGCGCACAGCCCACAGTCAGCCCCAAGATTGCGGCGCTAGTTGTGCTGATCATGTCGTCCAGTTCATTCATTCGCTGCATCTGACTTAGCTTTTGATCTGGGCTTTTGACGATGTCATGCGGCCCAGCGACTAAAAAGCCTGTTCCCTGTGGCGCTCCCAGGCAGTCTCCAGCGATCTGCTCTCGGACAAACTGGTCATAAGGTTTGTCCGAATTCAAGCAATTGATAACCCAATCGCGATAGGGCCATGCATTCGGCCGTTCGCGGTTGGTTTCGAATCCGTCGGTTTCGCCAAATCGAACTAGATCAAGCCATAAAATTGCAAACGCTTCACCATACCGAGGACTGTCCAGAACTTGCTCGATCAACTGAGTCCACGCCTCAGGTCTGGAGTCATTCATAAAGTTCTGAACTTGCTCGGAGGTAGGAGGCAGGCCGTGCATCACCAGGAAGAGCCGTCGAATGAGTGTTCGCCGATCTGCCTGCGGCGACGTCTGCAATCCGTGCAAGTCAAGCTTTTGCGAGATCCAATGGTCGATGTCCAGCGACGAACCGCTGGAAATGATTGGCCGAAAAGCCCAGTGTGTCAGTTCCGGTGTCTCCTGCGCGGGACCGTACCTGTCGGGTGTTGTCGCGCACGAGGTACCCCGCTGAGTGATCGCCTGAATCTCATGAGAGTTGAGCGGTGAATCGGGCGGCATGCGTTGTTGTGCGATCTTCCCGGAAATCAGCCGGATCAAATAACTTTCGTCAGGCTTGCCCGGGATCACAGCGGCTTCGCCAGAATCGCCCCCGGACAACAAAGATGACAATCGATCCACGCGAAAGTTAGCTTCCGGCTTTTCTCCCGTGTGGCAGTCCCCGCAGTGTTGTTTTAGTAGGGGTTCCACCACCTGTTCAAACTGCGTTACCGAGTCGGCGATCGTGTTCAAATCTTCGGCCGTGGACACTGACGGAAACGGTGTGACGCATATTAGGCTCAGCCAACCTCGAGCGATGCGGTACAGACGGCAAAGCGAACCTGAAGTATGACAGAAACCAATTAGAAACTTCATTGGCTCGTTTTCCTAACCCCGCAAGCAATTTATTACTTCGAGCGCGATGAGGCTCGAACGCAAACCCATTATACCACCGATCGATGTGATGCACCTCGGGGAGTGGGATTTAAAAGAGCGAGATTCAGGCCAAGAGCAAGATTGTTGGCTGGGCGGTGTACGAGATTGCCTGGCAGGTAGTCACCTTCCGTCAGTAGCGTTGTCCGACGATTTGCTACGATTTCGGTTGGTGACC
>DAIRSD010000577.1:0-2803 GCA_036804625.1 Aureliella sp.
CGAGTGAATTTGACGGCTTCGGTCAGTGCTCCGACGTACGGATTGTTCTGCCCGCGAAAGACCGATTCCGAGGAGTAGAACCAGGTCTGATCTTCTACGCTTTGTAATTTAGGTTGTTGCCAGGTCTTCCGATCCAGGGTCTCAGGCGGGTTGGACCAGTCTACCCCGTCAAACTCAGTGAATCGCTCAACCGCTAGATGCGCCCCCGGTTTGCCTACCCAAAACATCAGTGAATCACGGACGATGTTGCTAGGCTTTTCTCGCAGTCGTGGAGCGGACCGCTGAGTTGAAAAGTCTGAGCCCGAAGAGGACTGATTGGCTTCGGAAAATTTCCCAGCAGCCACTTGAATGTCATCACCGCGAATCGCCTGAGCCCGTTCGACTCGTCGATTTCGCTTGGGCTTACCCATCTCGTCCCCCACCACGTCAAAGAGACTCGGCTTGCTGGACTCCAGAAACATGTCTGTTTCCACCGCTCCGAAGGAAGTTGGATGATTGCGGGCCGCCACCAGAGCCTCTCCGTTACCCACGCCGCGACCAACCGAATCTTTCATGCTGGTTCCCCCGCTGGTCGGCAACAATTCCGTCTGCAACTTGTGCAACACAGGGATTCGGTTAGATACGATAGCGCCTACTACCACAAAAGCAGCGCATCCGGCGGTTAATGCTAAGAGTCGATGCTGGCCTGATCCACGAATTTCGGTAGCCGCTTGGCACTGCACATGTTCCCAATGGTCAGTCACCAGCCACCACAAACATAGGACTCCCCAAGCGTAGGCAAACCAGGTCGCCTGCTGAGAATCTGAAATGAAGGTGGTAAACAAAGTAAGAAATCCACTGCAAACCACCGACAGGCTAACCGTACGAGATTGAGTTGAAATCAGGGCGGCCGCTAACGCTCCCCACGCCAGACTGCCAAGCATCAAAATTTCCACTGCGTTGCCTGCCGCTAGCCAGCGCCCAATTAGGTCAGCCAGCCATGGCATTAGAAGCAGAGTCGCAAGTAGCACCGGAATCAGCCGCTGGTACATTCGATTCGACCGAGGTATTTTGGTTTTTGGGTCGCTACGACTAGTTGTAGACCAGGAGGCTGAGACCGACTGCCTAACGCGGGAAAATCCGAGCGCCAGACAAAGCAAGCCAACACCACTTATCGCTTCGACGATCATCATTCCAGGATTGTCGTAATCCAACCTTCGGAAAAAGAGTCCCAAGAGTGCAACCACCGCCATCAATGCTGCCCCGCGACGACGATGTGCCAGTCCCAATAATTCAGCCTGATGAACACCAGATGCCCGCCGAACCAATTTGATGTTTGGCACCTGCTGGGCACCGTCGTTGGCAGACTGAACGTGATCGTTTTGACTTTTAGGCGGCATAACTTTCACGTGCAGCTTCCATAAGCAGTTGAGTGAGCTGACGAGTGATGTCTTCGTCCAAGTTGACAAGGCAGGATTGATGCTGGCTCGCGCGTCGCAATCCAAGGCCGGGCTGAAGCACTTGCACACGAACCAAATGATCTGGTAGACGATCACCGCTTTCTGAGTTGGCGTCGATCAGAATTTGAGTTGATACTATCGAAGTATTGGCGACAAGGTTCGGGTTTCTGGTCTGACCTTCCGACTTCGGACTTTCTAGTGGGATGTCGGTCAACAACTCCCAGGCTCGACGCCGCCCCTGAGCACCTTCGCCCGACATCAACAATTTGCCATCGACCTCCAGACGGAAAGGCAAATGTCGAGCTACGGACAGGTCGATCAAACTGGCCATGATCCTGATGCGCCAAGCAAGATTTTCGCGAGAGTTCAAGTCGGATCCTACACAAAGTTCCGTGCCAAGGTGCAACTCAACAGCCTGTTTCTGAGGCCCTCCACGTTCGAAAACGATGAGGTTGTCCAGACGAGCCGCCTGCACCCAATGAATGCTGCGCAAAGAATCTCCTCGCCGAAAGTCCCGAACTCCCATAAAGTCGCCATGCGATGCTGGGCGCTGACCGGAGCCTGCCTCTGCCAGTTGATTGCCCGAGACATCTAGTTCAGCCGCTATTGGAATGATCAGCGGCCAGACCGTAACCGGCCGCACTTGGGCTAGGGCTCGGCGTGCCGTCCAGATTCCGAAAGGGAACGAACAGGCAATGGTCGGCTGTCCGATCGGGAATCTTCCGCGATATTCCGGTTTAATTACCAGTCGGTATGCAGCAGCGCTTAGGGCTGGCACTCGGGCTAGACCAACTCCGGTTCGACCTGCGGTGGTATCCCTACTTTGGCTGGCCGCTTCAGGCAGGTAACCTTCGACCACCAAACCGATAATGGGTAGCGGCAAGCGGTTATGTACCCACAATTCGAGTTGACTGGTTTGCCGTTCGTGAATCTGGTAGGTCGTCGGAGACAGTTCACATCGGATCATGCGTATGGCCAGCCAAGGGAAACCAAGTCCCAATGCTAGGATCGCGGCCAGACCTGCGGCCACGGTCCAGCCCAACGGACTTAAAAGTGCACCAACTAGCAGACTTGCCCCCATTGCCGTCACAAACCAACCTACGGGTTCCTTCAGCCAATAGACGTAACGATTTGCCCATGGGCAAAAATCGTGGTTTGCCATTGCATTCAGCCGTGACAAACGGCGTCGAAGTCTTTCAATCAGAACCAACATCAGCACTGGGACCTAACGTATTGAAGCGAGTTGCTAGTCGTTATCGTCGGCAGCGGCACCTGCGAAACATGAACATCTGGTAGGGAGTTTCAACCGCCTACAGTAGTTGTCCTACGCTGGTTAATGCTTTTCGGTTCCAATGAATCTAGAC
>DAIRSD010000578.1:0-2778 GCA_036804625.1 Aureliella sp.
GGTTGAAGCAGTCCACTGATTTGCAGAGCATTATCCCGGATGGTCTCTGCTGACAATCGATATCGAGGTCCCCGAGCCAGCAAGCGGTTTTCCGGGTCTCGCTCAATCATTTCTGGGGTCAGCCGCGACTGCTGCTGATAGGTGGACGACATGACAATCAGTTTTTGCAGGGCTTTGACGTCCCAACCCGTTTCGATGAGGCGGCAAGCCAAGTAGTCCAGCAACTGAGCGTTGGAAGGAACATCGCCGGTCAGTCCAAAATCTTCAACGGTCTTGACCAGTCCAGTTCCAAAATAATTCTGCCACCATCGATTGACTAAGACACGCGCAGTCAGCGGGTTGTCAGCGCTGACCAACCAGCGCGCAAGGGCCAAGCGGTCCTTGGGGTGGTTGGATTGAGTCGCGAGCAGAACCCCAGGTACTTGAGGTTCTACTTTGTCCGTCGGCTGATCGTACTGTCCACGTTTGAGGATAAATGTCTCTCGCGGTGGATTCATATCCTTCAGTACCATCACAGCGGGATAGGTGTCTTCAATGGCGGTCTTTTCTTTCTTGGCAGCATCAATGCTGGCTTGCAGCTTGGGGTATTCCGAATCGGTCTGCCGGTCAAGCTCTTGAACCTGTGCCTCCAAGGCAGCGATTTGCTGATCAAGAGCTTTGGTCTTTTCCATCTGCTCGGTCGAAGGAACCCGAATGAACGGCTCGGCACCAATAAACTTGCTGTAGGCGGCCTGCTTCTCCTCCATAGAATTAAAATACGAATAGAACTGATAATATTCTTTTTGAGAAATGGGATCGTACTTATGATCATGGCACCTAGCACACTGCATCGAAAGGCCCAAGAAAACGGTGGCGACTGTGTGAACTCGATCCGCCACGTATTCGACACGGTACTCTTCTTGGATAATCCCGCCTTCCGTGTTGTGGCCTTGATTGCGAAGAAAACCAGTGGCAATCAATTGATTCTGCGTTGGGTCTGGCAGCAGATCCCCAGCAAGCTGCTCAATCGTGAACTGGTCAAACGGCATGTTTTGGGCAAACGCGCTGATTACCCAGTCTCGCCATGGCCACATCGTGCGATCTTCGTCGTTGTTATAGCCATTGGTATCTGCGTATCTTGCCAGATCCAGCCACTCCATCGCCATCTTTTCAGCATAATGCTTTGAACTGAGCAGTCGATCCACTGCTCGTTCATAGGCGTTGTCAGTCGTGTCGTTGAGATACTCTTGCAACTGATCCAACGTTGGCGGCAAACCGGTAAGGTCCAGTGAAACTCGACGCAGCAGCGTTGCATGATCGGCTCTGGGTGAGGGCTTTAGTTTTTCTTGTTCCAGTCGCTTGCAAACAAAAAAGTCTATTGGATTGCTAGGCCATTGATATTGAACGACAGTTGGAGAGGTGGGTTCAGTTGGTGCAATAAATGCCCAATGATTCGAGTAGTTCGCTCCCTGCTCGATCCACTGTTGAAGCAGAGCTTTCTGAGACTCAGACAGCGGCTTTTTGCTGCTCGGTGGCGGCATCTGCACGTCATCGTTTTGGGACATGATCCGATCGACCAGTTTGCTTTGCGATGGTTGGTTGGGAACAATGGCGGAACGAGCAACCGCTTCTGCTTGAATATCCAGTCGCAAATCGGCTGCACGACTACTTTCGTCAGGCCCATGACAGGAATAGCAGTGGGACGCAAGAATCGGCCGTATCTCATTCGAAAAATCGATCAACGAATTATCGGCATGCGATTGTGCCAAAAGAGTGTCGAACAGAAACAGACTCGCAAGGCAACCAGCCCAAAGCAGACGATATACGAAACTGTATAGCAACATGTGACCGAGTATCCAAAGCAAAGTCAGCGGCTGGATTCAGTTCAGACGCTGAACTGGTGAAGCTAGTATACTACGAGCTGGCATGCCATTGAATCGTCTCAATAAGGTCAATCGCAAAAATTGGCCAGCCACCGGTAACCATTCACGCATTTTGCAGGATGGGGCAAGCGGGGTTGATGCAATTGGGTAATCAACTTGGCAGTTGTTTGATCTTGAAAAGGCCCGTTGCCCTAAATAACCGTTGCCCCGGCCCTCAAAACAGCATTCTAGCAAGTCTTAACCAACTTGCTGAATTAGTTGCTGTAACCAACTGCTGGCTGACTCGGGTTGATTAAACAGCAGGTGACAACGATCTGCGATCTGCTTGGAAACTGCTTGTCTTTGATTAGGTTGAAGAGCCAGTTCTACTGCCAGTCGTACATACTTCTCAGCACTGTCAGCGACGCAAGACTCCAGCCCCAATTGTTTTAAAAGCGCCAAGGTAATTCTTCCTGAAAGGAAGTTGCTGGGTAAAGTGACTACCGGAGTGTTCATGGCCAATCCCTCAAGTGTCGTATTGCCGCCGCCATACGGGAACGGGTCCAGCAAAACATCACAGACGGCTAGCAGTTTCAGGAAATCTGTGTTGGGCAGCGACGGCAGGAAACGCACTCGGCGACCCGACTGGGGCAATGTGCGGCGAAATCGTCTTTGCAATTCACTGGTCCAGCGCGGGACGCGACCGTCAATCAGGACCAGTAGGCCGGACGGGTCAGTTTCTAAAATACCGGCTAACGCTAGATCAAAATCAGGATGGAATTTGAGCAGCGTTTGGGGACAGCCATAGAGGCGTCCCTCTTCAGGTAGGTTCAGTTCACAACGCCACGCTTGGTGGGTTTTAGCGTGATTGGACTGAGATAGATCAGGTCGCTGGTAGTTCAGTCCTAAGGAATCCAGCAGTAGTAACTTCTCGGTG
>DAIRSD010000579.1:0-2773 GCA_036804625.1 Aureliella sp.
AGAAATTGAACTTCTGCAATTGAACGAATTTCGCATGAATCTTCCTCCTGGCGGGTTGTGGGCTAGCGCCAGTCCACGATTGCTATCGACAAACCAGCCTGTAGCGGATCTTCCTGCGATGATTCACGCGGAATGTGGTGGTCGTTTCACCTTTGATTTTTCGAAAGAACTAGCCACACTCAACGGTGGCGTTCATTTGAAGCATTTTTTAGGTCAGTTGCCACCCGATGAGTTCCACTGTCACAAACTGAACATCCGCTTGGATTCGCCTGTGACACCACTTGCCTCTTCAGCTTCACCTCAGTCCAATTCCCTAAGTCAAATTGCGGTGCGAGAAATCGAAGCCTTCGGTATTGATTCTCTGGAAGACTTTGTCGGTGAAATGTGGGTGGAACTGAAATCTCCGCTGCTGGGGGCAACAGCGCGAGCCAAACGCATTCGCTACGATTTGATCAAACAGCGCATCGAATTGGCTGGCAAGTTGGACCAGCCGGGAGCGACCACGTCTATCGCTGAATTGCATTTTCGCGGCTATCAATTCCGCGCGCCGACGCTGGAATATCAGGCCGCTCCGAAACTGGCAGACGGTCGATCAGCTCACCTGGGCTGGATGGCTGCCCAAGGTGCCGGTGAGATTTCTACCTCTCCAGAATCTCCCATGGGAGAACTCCATATTCGATGGCGAGACAGCTTTAACTGCGCTCCCACTCAGGTGACAGGTGAGCAGTGGATCGAATTGCTAGGCAAGACATTGATTGAAAGTAGCCGTTATGGGTTCATTACTTCCGATCGTCTACAGTTGTGGATGAACGATTTTTCGACAGATAGTTCCCCTTCCACTTCAACTGCTGGACCATTGGGCCTACAACCCAAGCGACTAACCACTGCTGGCGCTACTTCGATCGCATTTCAGAATACTCGTGCCAACATTGGTACGATGGACTTGAGCTTTTTATATCCTGCATTTGACAGTTCACCCGACGCGCTGGAGCTTGTCCCGCAAGAAGCTACGACAGACACTAACGCTCAACCTTCAGGTTGGCTATCTTCTACCACCACACGACCGGATTCTGCCAATGACCAGTCAAGATCGGAAGCCTACGAGATATTGGGGCAAGATCTGAAGGCTACCGTTGCGGTCCTTGGACAGCGCATGCGATTGGATGAATTGACGATTGGGGGGCCATTATCTCTTAAGTCGGCATCGCCCGAGACAAGAACACCGGTGGAAGTGCGAGGTCAAAGTCTTGCGCTGGCCACCTCTTCAGAAGGCGAGATCGACTTAAAGATCGATGGCCAGCCCGCTCAAGTCTTGATGGCAGACGGTTCATTCAGCGGCCCAAGCATCCGCTACAATCAACATGACAATCGCATTTGGATGGATCAACCTGGTGAATTCACTCTGCCCACGCATCGATTGAATAATATCGCCGGAACTGGAACGATGCAGTGGGAAATGCCACTGCATTGCAGTTGGCAGGACAGGATGTACTTTGATGGTCAAACGGTACGCCTGGAAGGCGGCATCACGCTAACCGGCGCTATTCGTCAAAGTGCGGGTGTGTGGTTGCTGGAAGGGCTATGCAGCGAGATGGATCTTCAGTTGTCGCAGCCTATCCGATTTCCATCTTCCGCCACGCGTCCTGAAAACTCAGTTACTGCCGCACATCTAGATCAAATCATCCTGCGTCAACAGGTTGACCTACGAGTAGCACAACGCAACGCTGCCGGGGACCGAGTCAGTTTAGAACGATTGCTTGTGCCCCAACTGACGATCTTTGTGCCTCAAGAAAAAGTTGTGGCTACTGGTCCAGGACTGGGCATCAGCAAGTTCATGACCGGTCGACCTATTGGTTCACTTAGCAGCAGTCGCAGTCGCTCGCTTCAGCAGCTTCAGATCGCTCACTTGACCTTCCGCGATAGCTTGGTTGACTTTCTGAATCGGCGAGAGGTAGTCGCAGACGGCAGGGTCAACATCACGACCAGCCCCATAGATAACTGGGATCAGAACTTTGACCCTAAATCGATCGCTCGCTTTTCCCCTGGACAGATGAGCGTCACCAGTGATCAATTGAAACTTTACGACACCAGCTCGCTCAGTTCGACTCAAAGCGCTAGAACCGTGGCTGGCTCATCTGCCGACAGTCAGCTTTGGGAGGTTCAAGCATCAGGCAATGTCGTGTTTGATGGCAGCACCGAGTCGGGGGACTACGCTGGCAGCGCTTATCAAGTGACCTATGTTCAAGCAAAAGAACTGTTAAGCATGCGTGGAGACGGACGATCGAAAGCGGCTCTGCGTCGCATTCCAACTCCTACACCGACCGAGCAATTTCCCAATCCAACAGTGGTTCAGGTCGATTCGGCTGTATTCAACATGAAGACGATGGGACTAGATGAGTCTCAAGGGCTTTATGTACACGTCGATTTTCAGAGCAGCGGCAGTAACACTGCCGGTACGGCGTCATCAGGCACACCAAGCAATCAACTTCCCCCGACGGTCCAGCCGCCCAATCCCCGCGATGGAATCAATAATTTCCTTCGCGGCTTCTAAGGTTTTTCGGCGGCGCGGCGAGCCTGCCATGCGGCTAACCTCTCGGCAACGCCCGGAATAATCCGAGCAGCATTTTGGTGATAAATTTGTTCCAATACCTGATCGGGCAAGTCAATGCCGTAGATTCGCCATAGCCCTTGCGGCGGAATTTCTTTTTCTGAGTATGGATAATATTCGTCTCGGGTTTCCTAGAAACGCCAGTAATAGTGATATCGCTGCTCG
>DAIRSD010000580.1:0-2767 GCA_036804625.1 Aureliella sp.
CCGAAATCCTAGATGCTTGAAGAACAGTTGGGCTTCCAGGCTTGTTTCTCTAACCTCCAGCAGAATTCGATTGCGACGGTCAAAAGACAGTTTGCCAACCAGTTTTTCGACCATCACCGCTCCGATGCCGCTGCGACGCATCGATGGATGCACAGCAAAATTTAGCAGGTGTAATCGGTTTTTATGCAGTTCGTAGATCATAAACCCAACGACCTGATCACCTTTTTCAGCAACCATGCCAATGCAATTGCGCTGTCTTAGGCAACTAATGAACTCTTCTTCGCTCCAGGAAAATTCGAAGCTGGCTTGGTCAATCGCCAGGACCGTCGGCATATCCCTGCGAATCATCCAACGAATATGCACACACGTCTGATTGGTTTCGGCAGTTGCCATGCTGTTCACTCCGCTACTTTATCCTACAAGTACCAATTCGGTAAAGAATTGATGCGCGTTGAACGGGTTCAAATAAGTTAGTTAATGCAACTCAATCAATTGAGTCGGAGCGATCCAGTCGAATCATTTCTACTGAATCGAATCGACGCCGATATTATCAGAACTATCCAAGTCAGCCAATACGAGATCGCGTAGGGAATGGTAGTGCCGATAAATTTTATTTTCAGATGCCACTACGGTGAGTTTCTATGGCAGAGTTGCCAGTAAATTCAGAATCAGCCTAGATTTTGAGCCGTGTTATGGAGTATGAGATTTAGTTATTTACTGCGAAATTCTGAGGTCGATCGCGACTTTCTCTCAAGGAATCCAGAAACCGCCTGCGTGTGTATGGCATGCCGAATAGCATTGTCAATGCTAGTAATGATATTTATGAAAGAAGGGTGATGACATGTCGGAATTAATTTCCATACTGCGGGCTGCGCACTGCCATAGCACTCATCATTATTTTGCTTTGGATGCACTTCGCTGCCTGAAAACGGCTCAGTCGCAGCGGCTTGCCAATATATTGCTGAAATATCACGATGATTATCTAACCGGAGCAAAAGCACCAGATTCTAGTTTCAAAGATTTTAGCAATCATGTGATTCATGTCAGTGACCTTAATTGGGGTGGTGCTGCCGGGAAGTGTCTTGAATGGCTTCATGTGGCTCGAGGTCATTTGGATCAGGGGCGCTGGAAAAAGGCCGCTTATGCCTGCGGTGTCTTAAGCCATTACTTCACCGATCCGATCATGCCTCTTCATACTGCTGGATCACAGGCCGAAGCCATCGTACATCGACCGATGGAGTGGAGTGTCTATCGCGCCTACCAGGAAATTTACCAGCAGGTACGCGACGAAGGGATTCAGGCAAAGTTTGATTTTACTGACGATCAAGACTGGATTGCCAAGGCGGTGCTTGCATCCGCCTCGGTAGCGCATCGACATTACGACGATCTGATCCAATCGTACGATATGCAGGCTGGAGCGACCGATCCCAGGTTGGCGCTGAACGCGCAGAGCCGTGCGATACTTGCCGAGTTGTTTGCGTTGGCCATCCATGGATGGGCAGGAGTGCTGACACGACTAGCCGATGAAACTACGAAGCAGTTGCCAAATGTTTCGTTGACCATGGCATCGCTATTGGCCACGATTGATAAACCTTTAGCATGGTTGGTGCGACGAATCTCGGATTCTTCCGAACGTCGGGCTGTGCAAGCTGTGTTTCAGGAATTCCAGAAGACGGGAACTGTTGTCAAGCATCTATCTGCCGAAGTCAAAGCGGTTCGTGCCGCAATCCTTGGCGACAAGCAGCATTTAACGAAGATCGACATGTCGGCCTCCCAGCGGGTCAATGCTGATCTCGCGGCGATTCCAGATTCAGGTGACCATCAGCAAACGGCATTCGTTGATCCGAAATCGGAGTTTTCTGAGCTATCGAACGTTGAGATGCCTGTTGATACAGCGGATTTTTCAGTAGACAGTCTTTCGGCAAATCTTCAGGAAGTGCAGCCTGCTGAAATTTCGAGCGGTCAAACATCTCAAGTGGCGGCTCTGTCAAAGGAAGAATTCGTCTCTTTGGCTCAGGCGCGAAGCCATCTGAAGATCCATCGGCCAGTCGAGGCGGATTCAGAAGCAGCATTTGGCAAGTCACAAGCTTCGTCCTCCTCTGCCCTGCCCCAAACGATTCGGCTGCCTAGCGAGTCAAGCGATCTACCTGTCCCTTCGGTAACAGGGATGGAAACTGTATCCCGGGCCGAGAATCATTCGTTGGCGCAAGCTGCAGGCCTGAAGCTACTTCCTGAATCCTTACCAGAGCCTGAGGAAACAGAGCAGATGGAAGCCGCCGGCCCCAAAGTGCAGTATGGTTCGCCGCTGGTCGATGCGCCTTCGATCGGCCCCAAAACTGCCAAGCGATTTGCGGACATCGACATTCATACAATTGCACAGTTTGTGGGAACGGGTCCCGAGCAATTAGTACAGGAATTGGCAACCAAGTGGATTACTGAGAACCTGGTCCGCGATTGGCAGGATCAGGCTCGCTTAGTCTGCGAAGTACCCACCTTGCCTGGCTACGGCGCTCAACTGCTGGTTGCCATCGGGTGTCGAACGGCGTGGCAGCTACGCACGGCTAACAAGGATAACTTAAAGGCGCAGCTTGACGCGATTTGCATGACCGCCGAGGGGCAACACATCCTACGCTCGTCCAAACCACCCTCTGCACAGAGGATAGAAAGCTGGATCCAATCAGCGCGCGATTACGCAAGGAGACATGTCGCCTAAGGCAAACGGACAATAAAAAAATACCAGCGAACCCACTAGTATTGATATCAATGG
>DAIRSD010000581.1:0-2760 GCA_036804625.1 Aureliella sp.
CCCGCGATTAACATGGGCACCGTAGCGATCAACTTAACAAGCGGAGGATTGACTCGGTAGAGCGAAAAATCACCGCGCTGCCAGTGGCTCAAGCCCGCCACCAAATGCGCCGGCTCGTCCAGCGTGGGACTCATCCACGAGCCGCCCACCGCCAGCAGTCCAGCATGACAAGCCAGCACCGCGCCTAGCAAGAAATAGTTAAGAGACTTCACGTTGGCAAGCGACATGCTGGACTAACTAGTTAGAGTAGATCTTTGTCATGGGGGGAAAAGATTAAAAATTTTTGATTTAACATTTTGGATTTGTTAAGTGAAGCTGTTTTAGCTGTAGGGTGGCGTGCAGAGGTCCGTGACGACACAATATTGAACTCTACGAAAGTTGCTGACCCAAGTGGGTTTTCTCAGCCCTTCGTTTGCTTGCACCTCACAACGCACCGTTGGCGCTGGATGGGTCGAATCAGCGCCCCGGGGGATCGGGACGTGGTGTGTTACGTGATCGCTTTGATGCAACCCAGTCTTTTGCCACCGCTTGCCTCAAATTTCATCCAGGATCGTCCGTTTTGCGAAAGCGATCTCTGCGCACACCCAACGACTATTCCACTCTTTAATAACAAATTGAAAACATTAAATAACTAGTAACAATTCTCTTCCTTCTTCTCTTTCACTTCCCGCGTATTATAATCTAGCTAACAGTTCAAAATCGTCCCTAGAGCTGTTCTCTTTCATCAGGCAAAACCATCCTTTGACAAAGACACCCGAGCGATATGGCAACTACCGCATGAGTCGGTTGATTCACACAGGAGCCAATTGCGAAGTGTGGCAAGCGATGTCAATCGACACGAACCAACCGCGTGCCATCAAACTGCAATCCGTGAAAAGCTCATCCGCAGCCCAAGCTGCCAAACTGCTGCGTCACGATTATACCGTTGTCAACTCGTGCAAACATCGCAATATCATTCGCGTCTTCGACTGCGGCACCGATCAAGGGATAACCTACATCGGCATGGAGCGATTCAGCGGACGATCTCTACGGCAGATCTTTACTGAGAAAGATCGCAACGCAATCGAAGCTGGGTTACCCTTGATTGTGGATCAACTGTGCGCTGCACTGCATCAGCTCCACACCAGCGGCTGGGTCTATGCCAGCCTGAAACCCGGCCATGTACTTGTGAACGACCAACAGCAACTGCGACTGATCGACTTCACTCACGCTCAGCCGATGCGCGGGGGCCTACGCTTGCTGTCGGGAACACCCAAGCTGGTTGGCTCGCCCTACTATTTTTCCCCAGAACAGATCCGACGACAGTCGCTGGACTCTCGTTCGGATGTCTATAGCCTGGGCTGCCTGTTGTACGAACTGATTGAAGGCCATGTGCCATTTACCGGAGCCACACCCCAGGAGCTACTGAACAAACATCTACAAGTCAAAGCGCCCAGAATCACCGCCAAATCCAAGTATGTCACCGACGCACTGGTCGATCTAATCGGCAACATGCTGGCCAAAGAGCCTGCCCAGCGCCCTGACGACATGCTGATCGTGCGGCATGAACTGCGCCGCTGTTTCGAGCTAGCCGATCCCGTCCAGTGGCAAACGCAATTTAGCGGTGCCTTAGTCGACGACGAAGCCTTTGCCAGCCTAACCAGCAGCACCAGCAGCCGCCAAAAACTCGATTCACAGACCGACGCCCTAGCCGCCAAGACCGCTCGCCAGCAGCGCCGCGACCAGCAAAAACGCCGAGTTCTTGCCACCATCGAGCGTTACCTCAGGAAGCGATCCGTACAAGCCGCATTGTGCCTCTTGGCATTGGGCCTCGCCGCCTGGCTAACTCGCCCACCTTCGCTGACCGCCGAGCAGCAGGTTCTAAGCGAGTTCAAAGAAATCCTACGAGAACTGGATTTGGTGGCTAAAAAAGAACTACCCGCCAATCAGCGTCAACTTCAGTTGCAGCAACTCGATCAAAAAGCTCGAAAAGCTATTACTGATAGTAAGCCGATCCTAACGCCTGTCTCAACTGACCAGCCTGTTAAACTAGAATTGCATTGGGCCGCACACACACTTCAGGACGCTGTCCAGGAAGTCAAAACTCCGACAACACGCACCTCAACATCCACTGGCAGTCTTAGAACGCATCTAGCGAATGCCGAACGTCAAATTAGAGAACATCAGGAACATCTGCTGATGCACGGACCTTTTGGCATAAAACGAATTTACGATAGCGATGGTTTTTTCTGGGGCATCGTGATTCTGGATATTTTGGGAGCCGCGTGGATAGGGAAAATGCTACTTCATAGACGCAAATAGCGACTACGATTGAGCGAATCCATCACACGTGATAATCAGCGAACTAGGAAACCATTAAAACATGCCTTCCTTATCTCGTGGCACATATCCTTTTCGATGGCCCTTTGTGATTGTAGCGATACTTTTGGCCACTGTATGGATTCTTCGAACTCAGTCGGCCCCACTGGGTTTTAGCGTCCAATCATACGGCCACTGGATCAATGAATCGGTACATTATATTCTCTTCTTGCCTTACTCTAAGCGAGAAAACGAAAAGCTCCCCGTAATTTTGTTCTTGAACGGATATGGCGAAAACGGCACGGACGGAGTTAAGCAGTTAAGCAATAATTTTGGGCAGCAGATATGGGAATTGCGTGGGCGTTTTCCGTTTATCGTGGTGGCTCCTCAGATGAGCCACGATTCCTCCTGGGCACAGCCAGACTCCTATATCGCACAATCGGCAATCGAAATCGTTCAACA
>DAIRSD010000582.1:0-2754 GCA_036804625.1 Aureliella sp.
ACCTTGTCCAAGAACGTGCTTGAGAAAAGCGAACCTGCACAGTTGAAATTTGCGGTGAAAGGGCAAGTCGCTTCTCGATCTATTGCAACACTGAACCTTCAGACGAATGATCCGCACGGTCCGATTCAGTCAATTGTACTGAAATTTCGTAGTAAGAACGGAGTTTGGTTTGAGCCGCACTTGCTCGCATTCAACGTATCTCTAACCGACACTATGCCTCAGCAAAACGTGGAAAGAACCGCAAGTATTCAAAGTTCGCGTCCACTCTCTTTGAATGAAATCAAGGTCCAACCAGATCGAGGTTTTCGAGAATCGTTCTCGTGGACGATAAATGACTCGAACTCAGAAGACTTAGCGGTTCGAATTTCACCGAAGATATATAACCGCTTCGGAATACTACGAGGTCACTTATCAATAGAGGATAGCGGTTCAAATCGTGCAAAATTGACTTGTGAGGCCTCCGTAAACTCGTTATCAAAGATAAAACGTATATACCCTCTAGTAATTGGAAAGAATGATCAATACGAATTGTTCGGGAACACAAAGATTGAATTTGCAGATGAATGCAAGGTTGTGGCGGCAAATGCAAGGGTGGTAGATCTTGAAGACGCGGTGACTTGTTCTGTTGTCATAAACAAACAGTTCGCGTCGGTCGAACTTAGGTCGACAGACGAGGCGCTACCTTTGGAGCGTTATAGTATGGCGATTGATGTTGAATCAAACCAAGGTAACTTTCAAGTATGGGTCCCAATAGCTATTGTAAGATAGCGAACACTGTTTGCTTTCCTAGAATGCGCGTTCATGGGGCCATTGTTCGCATTGTCGAATTGATAAACAGGGGTAGCTCGATCCACACGCAAAATCTGTGTTAGTAACGAGTCCCGGTTTTTTAGAGTTTATCGATACTGTGTCTACCGCAAAAAGGAGCGTTTAGTAATAAGAATTTTGTTGGTAAATTGTCGCATTCTAAGAAACTAGCGTTAGTGCTTCGGAAAGCGGGTTTAGCATGAGAGAACTCAGAACAATCCTTCGGGTACAGGCAAATCGTGGTGTAAGTCTGATTGAGTTGTTGGTTGTCATCGCCATCATCGGCATCCTAACCGGCTTGGCGTTGATGGGAGTCCAGGCGGCACGTGAGGCGGGGAGGAGGACTCAGTGCGCCAACAACCTGCGGCAAGTATCGCTCGCGACGCTCAATTACGAAAGCGCTCATCAGACACTACCTCCGGCAGCCGTAGACAGTAACCAACTCTCTTGGTGCGTACTCATCCTTCCGTACATTGAGCAAGTAGCGTTGGATGAGAAGATAAGTCGCGAGACAGATAACTGGCGACTCAAGGGGCGTAACGAGGCGGTCAAAGGAGTCTTCATTCCAGGATTTCAGTGCCCGGCGGCACCTGAAGACAGTCTGTTTTCTAAATACCCTGTCGACTACCCTGACAGACCAGATCTAGAGGAACATGATGTGCGTTCAATTCACTATCATGGAGTCCTAGGACCGATGGGGATGAACGTGCAGAATACGCAGCCGTACGAATTTCACGCCAATCCGCTTCCTCCGGAAGTAACGAGCGGCCCGATACCGGAGCGCACTTTTCGACATATCGCCGCTCAGGGTGCTTTTGGCATCATGCGGCGTGGTGGCCCTGGTGCTGAGCATTATCTGATACCGATTGGTTGTAAGACAGCCGACATCACCGATGGGACAAGCCAAACGCTGCTTCTGGGTGAAATGAGCTGGCCGGGCTACCGTCAATGGCGCTCATGGTTGCAAGGTTGGTTCGCTGTAAACGTCGATGGCACATTGCTCCATGCATGCAAAAACGTTCGTCTACCGATCAATTCCAAGTCAGGTGTCTGGCACGATGCGGCTTTCGGCAGTCAGCACTCCGGCGGAGCGCAGTTTGGGCGCTGTGACGGTTCGACTCAGTTTTTAAGCACCACAATAGATATGAGCGT
This sequence comes from Aureliella sp., assembly GCA_036804625.1. Taxonomy (GTDB): domain Bacteria; phylum Planctomycetota; class Planctomycetia; order Pirellulales; family Pirellulaceae; genus Aureliella. The sequence goes on from DAIRSD010000582.1 coordinate 1,960, forward strand.
CTATCGCGCGCTGGCCAGCCGAAACGGTGGCGAAGTGGTCGGTGAGCAACCTTAATCGGGCAAAAGCTATAGTTCCAATTTTCAACGCGCGTTTGTTCCATCCATCAAGTTGGGCCAATGGCTACTGCCGCTCCAACCATTTGCGGCGCTTTCGAATCATTAGCCAGACGGGCACCAGCACGCCTAACACCAACAACGTAATTGCCCACCAGAATTCTCCCATCCAAACTCTTCGCCAAAAGATCTTGCGCAAGATCAATTGTTCGACTTGTCCTTCTTCGCTCTGAAGCAACTCCGCATGTGTGGGCAGCCAGTTCAGTTCCATGTTGGTTACCAGCCGCTGGCTACGATCAGCTTTGACCAGATACTGCGTCTGATTGATTTGGTGATCGCCCCATGTCCCGATCGGCAGCTCAGACTCTTCAATCGGCGGATGAGGTTGGGGCGTCTGTCGACTCCAGTCAGTCACCTGCTCTACACCAAAGTAGGCGGTGTGACGCACATCTTTGCGAAACAAATGGTAATCCCATCCTGTTACCTGTAGATTGCCCGTACTGTCCGCCTTCCAATCGATATCTACCTGCGTTCCCTCAAGTGAAGCGCTTCCGATATATCGCATGGTTTGGTGCGGTGTGGTTTCTGACAGCAGCCATATGCGATGGTAAGAATTGTCTTCGGCTTGTTCGATCATGCGTCGGCAAAGGACACCCCGGACATTAAACTGGCGCTGGTCGATCCGGCAACGAGTGAGATCTACCGAATGAATGGGACAATGGAGCGGACGCAGTGCCAGTA
>DAIRSD010000583.1:0-2754 GCA_036804625.1 Aureliella sp.
GTCGTCAATAGCCTTTAGTGCGGCCAGGATCGAAATAGGGTTGTGAGCTGTGTCAATGATCCGAATGGGGTGCCGCCCGATGATTTGCAATCGCGCAGGAGGATGCGAAGCTGCGATCGCTTGATAACATAACAACGGATCTAGGTTCCAGCCAGCCACGGAACGAAGCCAGTCGACCACGGCCACAGCGCCAGCCAGATTGTCCGCATGATGTCGCCCCAGAAGCCTGGTCTTCCAGGTGGAACGCGAGAATGGACTATTCGGGTAGGACTGCGACAACTCGCGGAACTCGACTTGAGCCACCGCATCATCCCCTGCATGAGATTTACTAGGCCAAAGTTCATCAGGCAGTCTCTTAGGTTGCTTTGCGATGGCCTCATTGGGTTCGCCATCACCATGGCTAGGAAGCGCCTGCCACGAGACTTCGAAATCACGATCCAGCAGCATCAGTGGAGCGTCCTGCTGAGCCGCAACTCGTTGCAGAACTTCGCGAGCGTCTGGGTGTCGAGCTGTCGAGATGCATGGCACTCCTGGCTTGATGATGCCAGCCTTTTCGCCAGCGATTTCCGCAATGGTATGTCCCAACTGGGCCTGATGATCCAGGCTGATGGAGGTGACTACCGTGAGGATCGGATGACAAACATTGGTACTATCCAGCCTCCCGCCTAAACCGACCTCCAGTACAACGCAGTCGCATCGCTGCTGAGCGAAATACAGCATCCCCATGGCCGTCGTCACTTCGAAGAAAGTAGGTCGTCCCATGCCCCGAGCCTCGATACTCAGCGCAGCATCCAAAGCCTGTCTTGCCAGCGCAACCAATTGATCCGCCGAGCACTGAAGGCCCTCGCACTGAAAACGCTCCTCCAACTTCAGCAGGTGCGGCGATGTGTACAGACCTGCTTTAAGGCCGTTAGCTCGCAGCACATCGTAGATCAATGTTGCCGTGGTTCCCTTGCCTTTAGTCCCGGCAACGTGAACGATCGGGTAGGACTGATGCGGGCAGCCAAGCTGTTCCAACAGAGCCCGCATGCGATCCAGCCGATAGTTCTGACTGGTATAGGGAATCTGGTTGACCTTCTCGTAATTGATCCGGTCGTAAAGCAACTGCAGCGCCGAAGCGTAATCGCGTGGCAAGGTTTCGGCGGCTTGAGACATTTCGCATCCAAGTCGAAGTGGGATCGATTTTCCGTATCGACTTAATATAGCTAAAACCTCAGGGGAATCCTGGTAGGGAGCTAGCCCAAACCAATGAAAAAACGCCGCAAGTCCGAACAGAATTCAGACTTGGGCGTTTCTTGTCACTATATGGCACTTACCATTCAAGCGGAGGGCACGGGACTCGAACCCGCAACCCCTTACGGGGCACTTCATTTCCAATGAAGCCGCTAGCCATTCGCTTACCCTCCTGACAATGCAAGCTAAGGCAAGTGCTAAGACACTAATGTCGACATCAAAGGCCACTACAAGCATCAAAATGCTGGAAGCCTGCTAAATTACCAGTCAAAACAAGAGCTTATATGGGCAAATCCAGCGCCAGGATCATAATCCAATCAACTAGACTCGTGAAGAGCGGCACCAGAATATAACCAACACAAATAGTCCCCCATTCCCCAATTAGTACTGAACCACCGACCTAGCGACGCAATTAATCGCCAGGTCGTTACAGCAGGACTTGCGTAGCCCAACAATACGGTGTATTTTTAGAATTTGAGCGGTTCAGAAAGCCCGATCGTTCGAACAGTTGGCCAGAGCGGCAGAGCTACCCTGAAACCCCACCCAAGGCGACTAGAAAGTAGCCATTCAGGTGGACATAAGCAGGCAAAAACGTCAAACTGGCCAGCGCAGGCAGTAACCAGCCGCTGAGAGGCTATCTGGAAACATCAACCGAGGCGTTAGCGTCCGGTTCCGCACCGATAACCGTTTGCTAATGCACTGCGGTTAGTCTTTGGATGGTTTTCAGAAATGCCACTAGCCTAGTTGTCCATTGACGGAATGCTGCTTAGCGGCGAGCAAAAGTCAAGAGAAGCTTAAGTTGCCACCGTCAGAGTTCCGAACGTAAGGGAAGTCAACAAACCGTACCGACACTCCTCTGTAGCTCAGTCGGTAGAGCAAGCGGCTGTTAACCGCTGGGTCGTAGGTTCGAGCCCTACCGGAGGAGCTTTCGTCAGAGTCCGAACTTTGACGACCAAAAGACTTAACGCCCGGCGTCGAGAGATCGATAGCCGGGCGTTTTTCGTTTCTATCTAGTTTTTCGCGGGTTTCCAACGCTTTTTGCGGTTCGCCGGCCCAAACCGCCGCGCTCTCTGTTTGCAGAGAGATTTCCGTCTCTCGAACGCAACCTTCAAGGTTGCACCCGCCGGTGCGAAAAATCGGTCCCGAACTCTCTGACTCTCTCTTTTCGGGGGCCTCCAGAGTTAACACAGAGTTCTCGTCCGCAGGGCGAATGAGAACGGTTGCGAACAGTTCTCGGTGTCCTTGTCGTTTGTAGCCACATCAGGCTGTAGAATCTCCCATTGAGATCCATGTAGAAAGTTTTTTGCTGGCAGTATTTGATGGACCAGATAGGCATTCGCTTCAACTAAAGCTAATTCGATGAGCCGACAACATGAGCCGGGGAAACAAGCAACATTCAGTCACGCTAAAGTCGTGTACTCACCTTTCAATGCGCCGCCTGGCTCCCAATTTCTGCTAACCGCAGACCCATGGTCTTTCCTTACTGCCTGGATAAACCAGAAATTGGCAACGTGTCCTCGA
>DAIRSD010000584.1:0-2752 GCA_036804625.1 Aureliella sp.
TCTCGGTTGATTGGGCACCTGAAACGGATTATCACTCACGGTTTGATCCTCAATTGTGTTGACGATGCGACTGAAGATTGGAAAAGACCGGTCACCCAAGCATGCGCAAGCATTTGGTTGTAATAGTCATTGTATTCGACGAATAAAGAATTTGACACGAGCTTTCGGCCGCGTGCAACTGGGCATCGGGAAGCAATCGCCACCCAGTTTTCTCAGTCTACCCAAACACACAGGTGTCTCCGCTTACGCTCCATCAGAAAAGCTATTCCGGTAAGAATAGCTTTGCCGCGCCGGTCGACCTGGTCGATATTGCACTTATGCTCTACGGGCTGGCCTAGCGAGAAACTGCTTGGACGCTGGCGCGAGCGGATTTGTCGCTCGGCCTGCTGAACTTTGTACACTAAGATTTTGTACGCTAAGATTTGGGTTCACAATCGATCATGGATCATCAGGTTCATCTGTGCTTAGTCCTTCATAATCACCAACCTGTTGGGAACTTTGAAGGGGTTTTCCAACAGGCCTATGTGGACAGCTACCTTCCATTTCTGGAGGTGCTGGAGGAGTACCCATCGCTACATCTTTCGCTACATACATCCGGACCGCTGATGCTTTGGTTGGCGCAGGCACATCCTGAATACGTCCAGCGAGTTGGGCATTTAGTGGCAGCCGGGAACTTGGAGATCATTGGTGGGCCGATGTACGAGCCTATCCTGACCATGCTGCCCAGTCGTGACCGCGTTGGTCAGATTCAGACCTACACTAGGTATTTGACAGAGACTTTTCAGACCGAAATTCGAGGTATGTGGATGCCGGAGCGCGTCTGGGAGAGCGCTTTGATATCCGACATCGCCCGCGCTGGAATCAGCTACACGGTGCTGGATGACTATCACTTTACGTCAGCCGGATGGCCCGAGGAATCGTTAACAGGTTGCTTTGTAACCGAAGAGGACGGGCACTTGCTGCGTGTGTTCCCCGGCAGCGAAAAACTTCGCTATCTAATTCCTTTTGCTGAGGTCCAACAAACGATCCATTATGCCAGCCAGATAGCCAGCCAGTGTCCGGGCGCTATACTTGTTATGGGCGACGATGGAGAAAAATTTGGTACTTGGCCCAACACTCGAGAGCATGTCTATCAACACGGGTGGCTGCGAAGATTTTTTGATGCTCTGGTTGCCAATCAGCAATGGCTGAAGACAAGTACACTGCACGAAGCGATTAGCGCGCAGCCGCCACGAGGAAAGATCTACCTTCCCGAATGCAGCTACCGAGAAATGACGCAATGGGCGCTGCCCGCGTCCGTTCAGCAGCATCATCACGAACTGCTTGCTCAAATTCAAAAGCAACCTGTTTGGCCTCAGCTCAAGCCGTTTGTGCGAGCCGGAAACTGGCGCAATTTCAAGGTGCGTTATACAGAGGCTAACGAGATGTACTGCAGAATGTTGCAGGTAAGTCAAAAGCTGCAGTGGGCCGCTCGCAAATGTGGCGATGAAGAATTGCTAAATATCGTCGAAGATCATCTGTACCGGGGACAGTGCAACTGCCCCTATTGGCATGGAGCATTCGGAGGTATCTACTTGCCACATTTGCGCAATGCCATCTACAGCGAATTAATCGCTGCCGACAATCACTTGGACTACTTGGAACATGGCAAAGGTGCTTGGGTCGAAGCCACCAGCCAGGACTACAACCTGGATCTGAAGAATGAAGTCAGGTTGGCCAATGATCAATTGGTAGCTTACGTGGCTCCTTCGGATGGTGGTATGATGTACGAACTGGACATCAGAGGTTCGCGTTGCAACCTTCTGGCAACCATGCAGCGGCGAACAGAAGCCTACCATTCAAAAATTCTGCAGTATGCAGGTCAAAGTTCCAGCTCCGATTTAGGCGATGCTGTCGAGAGTATTCATGATCGCGTTGTGTGCAAACAATCTGGCTTGGATCAGTGCCTGATGGTGGATCGCTATCCGCGCAAGAGCCTGATGGAGCACTTTTTTGATAACGATCTGAGCTTCGGGTCATTAGTGGACGGCAGCGCGATGGAGCGTGGAGACTTTGTGGCCGCACCGTTCGAGGCTCGGCTACGTCGTGCTGCAGGTAAAGCACAATTGCAGTTGTCTCGCGATGGCAACGCCTGGGGGATTCCCTTTCGCTTGACCAAGGCTATCACTCTTCAAGCCGGCAGTTCACGCTTGGAGATAGCCTACCTGATCGAAGGCTTGCCACAAGACAGGCAGCTACACTTGGCTTTGGAATGGAACTTTGCCGCCATGCCAGCCGGAGCCGACGATCGATATTTCTACGACAGTTCTGGCAGACGACTTGGTCACCTGGGCAGCCAGCTTGACCTGTCTAGTGTACAGCAGATCGGACTGATAGATGGATGGCAGGGCTTAGACGTCTGCATACGGCTGGACCGTCCGGGGGGAATTTGGGCCTATCCGATCGCCACAGTAAGCCAAAGTGAAGGGGGCTACGAATTGGTTCATCAATCCGTTTGCATCATGCCTCACTGGCTGATCAAGGGCGACAGCGAGGGTCGGTGGACGCTGCTAATGACAGTGGATATCACTCGCAACCATCAACCCCAAGTATTCGCTCCGCACATCATTCACGCCATCAGCGGTCAGATCCATAGTATGGGGTAGAGGTCATTCCCCTGAATGCTCAACCGATGCCTCTGGTGGTTGGTCGATTGGTTGCTCGGACTGCGTTTCCGCTCCAGCAGCCTGCCTGAAGGTCTTAGCCAGCGACT
>DAIRSD010000585.1:0-2747 GCA_036804625.1 Aureliella sp.
ATCTGCACAATGGCCAGGACAACTTGAAAAAGCTTTGTTTCAATGTCCGTTTTCACATTCAGCCGCAGTTGCCGGCGGATTATTTTTGCCAGCGCAGAAGAAAGTCAGACCTGATGTCGCAGCCTACCCTCTTAAGAGATCCTTTTCAAGTTCGCGATACGTTTCAAGGACCGGATGGCCCGATAGGTTTTTACAGCTTGAAAAAGCTCCAGGAAAAGGGCTTTCCCAAGATTGCCACCCTACCCTACTCGATCCGCATCCTGCTAGAAGCGGTACTGCGCAACTGCGATGGTTATGTTGTCACTCAAGACGATGTCAAGAATTTGGCCGGTTGGCAGGCAGCCAAGCCGGCGGAACTTGAAATTCCCTTCATGCCCGCTCGAGTCGTTCTGCAGGACTTCACCGGCGTGCCGTGCGTGGTCGATTTGGCTGCGATGCGGGATGGAATGAAGGCACTGGGCGGCGACCCTCGTAAAATCAACCCTTTGATCCCAGTCGATCTGGTGATCGACCATTCGGTGCAGGTAGATCTCTTTGGTACCGCAGACGCTTTGGAGCGCAATGTTGACATCGAATTCCAGCGCAATCAAGAACGTTACGAATTTTTGCGATGGGGCCAACAAGCCTTTGATAACTTTCGCGTAGTGCCTCCCAATACGGGAATTGTGCATCAAGTGAACTTAGAATTTCTAGCTCCGTGTGTTTTTGTTCGCCAGGATCATGCTGGTCCGATAGCTCTGCCTGATACTCTGGTGGGAACCGATTCGCACACTACGATGATCAACGGCCTGGGCGTCTTGGGTTGGGGCGTGGGTGGAATCGAAGCGGAAGCCGGCATGCTAGGTCAGCCTCTTTACATGCTAATGCCCGAAGTGGTGGGTTTTGAAATCACAGGCTCGCTGCCTCCAGGTGTCACGGCCACGGATCTTGTACTGCGTGTTACCGAAATCCTGCGGATGGAAAAGGTAGTCGGGAAATTTGTCGAGTTTTTTGGACAGGGTGTAGCCAACATGTCGCTGGCAGACCGTGCGACCATTGCCAACATGGCACCCGAGTATGGTGCCACCATGGGTTATTTCCCCATCGACGCGGAAACCTTGCGATTTTTAGCGAGAACCGGACGCAGCCCAGATCAAGTAGCTCTAGTAGAAGCATATATGAAAGCCCAGGGTCTGTTCGTAGATTCTAACTCGAAGCCCTGCGAGTACACCAAAGTCCTAAAGCTGGACTTGGCAAGCATCGAACCTGCGCTGGCAGGTCCCAAACGCCCGCAGGACCGCGTTACGCTGCGCAAGATGAAATCTGAGTTTAAGGCTGCGCTAACAGCCCCCATCGCACAGCGCGGCTACGGGCTGGAGTCTTCAGCCCTAAGCGCTCAGGCTACCGTCCAGGGTTGTGGCTCTGCGATTGGTCATGGCTCAGTTGTCATTGCAGCAATCACCAGTTGCACCAATACCTCAAACCCATCCGTCATGATTGGAGCGGGCCTGCTGGCTCAGAAGGCGGTCGCCAAGGGACTAAAGGTGAAGCCCTATGTGAAGACCTCATTGGCCCCTGGATCGCGCGTGGTTACCGATTACCTGGACAAGGCGAATTTGTCCAAGTCGCTGGATCAATTGGGCTTTCAGACTGTAGGCTATGGATGCACCACCTGCATCGGCAATAGCGGACCACTGCCCGAGCCTGTAGCTGAAGCGATTACTCAAGGCGATTTGGTAGCCGCCGCCGTACTGAGCGGAAATCGAAATTTTGAAGGTCGAGTCAATCCGCATACCAAGGCCAACTATTTGGCCAGTCCACCGCTGGTTGTCGCTTACGCCTTGGCGGGCACTGTTGATATCGATTTCGATTCACAAGCTCTGGGACAAGATCCCAGCGGTAAGGATGTCTATCTGAAGGACATTTGGCCATCGTCCGAGGAGATCCGAAGCGTCGAAGAAAAGTGTGTGGTGCCCGAACTATTCGCCAAACTATATGCAGCCGCTTTTACATCGACCGAAAAGTGGAACGCGATTCAAATCACTGAAGGCAGTTTGTACAAGTGGCAAGAATCCAGTACCTATATCCAGCGACCACCTTTTCTGGAAGGCATTCAAGCTCAGGCCACGGCCCCAGCACCCATCAGTTCCGCTCGCTGTCTGGCCGTGCTAGGAGATTCGGTAACCACTGATCACATCTCACCGGCCGGTTCCATCGCCAAGAGTAGTCCGGCCGGAAGATTTCTCATCGAGCATTCGGTCAGCCCTGCGGACTTCAACAGTTATGGTTCAAGACGTGGCAACGATCGCATCATGATCCGAGGCACCTTCGCCAATATCCGAATCCGCAATCAAATGGCGGCAGGAACTGAAGGCGGCGTGACCGTGCATGTCCCCAGCGGCGAGCAGATGACGATTTACGATGCAGCCATGAGATATCGCGACCAGAAAACGCCGCTGGTCATCCTGGCGGGTGCCGAATATGGTACGGGCAGCAGTCGAGACTGGGCCGCCAAAGGCACTATGCTGCTGGGCGTTCGGGCCGTGATCGCTTCCAGCTTCGAACGAATCCACCGAAGCAATCTGGTCGGCATGGGCATTTTGCCCTTGCAGTTCAAAGATGGCCAAACCTGGCAATCACTGGGACTGACCGGTTTTGAGAGTTTTGATATACCGACAGACAATCTGCAACCCCGCAGTCAGAGCATCGGTCGGGCTACCTCAGCCGATGGTCAGTTCAAAGAGTTTCAAGCGATGGTGCGAATCGAT
>DAIRSD010000586.1:0-2740 GCA_036804625.1 Aureliella sp.
GACAAACATTGAATTGGTGGGGTCCGCAGCCATCTCAGCCGCTACCATGGAGATACTCAAGTCCAGTCGTCCCCACATCCTTTTGATGGATGTTCGTTTGGGTGATGAGGACGGCTTGAATTTGTTGGATCTGGTTCGAGAGAAATATCCAACGATTTCCACGCTGGTACTCTCAACTTACGATAACCCAACCTACGTTGCCCGCGCCATCGCATTAGGGGCCAAGGACTATTTGCTAAAAGAATCTTCGCGATCCGAAATCATCGATGCCATCCGGCGCACTGCGGCCAACGAGCCTGCTCCTGACACAAGTCTAATGCGGCGAGTCCAGGCGACCATGCAGCGGCGCAGGGAACGAGTTGATTCTAAAGATATACCACTGACCAATCGCGAACTACAGGTACTTCGACACATCGCATTGGGCCTAAGCAACAAAGAGATCGGAACTTCGCTGTCCATTAGCGTTGAAACCGTCAAAGAACACGTACAGAACATTTTGCGAAAACTGGATTCAGCCGATCGCACGGCTGCCGCCGTATGGGCCGTCAAGAGCGGACTGATTGGCGACTAGTCCCACCACCACTGGCCCTGATCCAAGCCATCCACAGCGATGGATGCACGAACTTTAGCTATTTTACCTTCTGCATCGGCCTGAACATTCTCTTGAGCTAGCGCTTTGTGGGCCTGAATGGCAACACCACCGCCAATCGGAGTGATCAGGGTCGATCCCTTCAGGACAGCATTGATCGCAGTGTCGACCTGCTTGGGTGGAGGCAGCAGTTCCACAGACAAAGCGTCTTCGTTTGCGAAAACGCCCAAATCCCAATCCGCTTTTTGGTACATATCCTGCTCCTGAATGTAGGCCGCAGCGATCGACAGATCGACCAGATTTCGTAGTTGCGCATAAACGGGCTGGACGCGACAAATCTGGTCAAACTTCTTGGTAAATTCCGTGGTAAATCCTCGACTTGCCGGATTGGCTCGACCAGTGGACTTTCGCTTGCCGGTCGCTTCCACAAGTTCGGCTTCATCCACCAACTTGACGCTTCGACCTCGCATCTGCATGGCCTGACCATCTTCGCTTACGGCGATCGCCTGATAATCGGGGACAAAATACCAGCGCATCAAAGCGTTGGCCGATGTCATGGAAGCTTGCAGCCGATCAACATAATTTTGCATGGGCACAGGCACCGGCTCCAAGCCAATACCAATCAGTTTCATGCGATAATCGGCTTCGGCCAAAACGTGAGCAAAATGGGTTCCGGCGGGCACACCCTTGAGAGTTACCGTGTTCAGTCCCAACGCCTGTTGTAAACTGCGCACGATAATCGCAACGTCTGACGAAGAACTGAAGTTACTACCCAACTGCCGCAACGTTTGCTGCATGCGGGCCAAGCCTTCCTCGGTAGGATCGATGGAAACGCTGATCGCCTTGGTCGGCCTACCATTGGGACCAAACGCGCGCAGTGCAACAATCACATCGTCTAACTGCAAGCAGGGTTGCTGAGTTTCCACGCCAACGATTCTACCCACCGAGTCGCGTCCGAAACCCTCGGCAGGACCAGCCAATACAATGTCTCCTGAATCTGGATAGAAAAATACGTATTGGAGGCGAGTCATTCCGGCCAGAGCAACCATCTCCATGGTAGGATGCTGCCCTTGTGCCAATTGTCCAGAAACCGCCTGCTCCAAACGGTTCAGCGACACCTTTCGCAAGTTGCTTGGCCTTGCCAACTGGGGTGGTAGATTCTGCTTTGCAGCCATCAACTGCTGACGAGTCAGCAAGGGATTGGACCGCTTCATTCTAAGCACACCCGCTGCATCGATTTCGATACCACCGACACCTGTGTTTCCGTTATTGCCGTTATCTCCGTTATTGTTATTGTCGTTGTCGGTCTGGGCGTGAACCATGCTGGGCAACAACATCAACGCCAAGAACACGACCGGCAAACTGCGGACAATTGCAGCAAACGCACGATGGATGTACATAGAACTTTTTACGCCAAAGAATTCGTGAGATCCAAAAACAATCGAACTTCCAGAATAATTGCTGCAAGCTGGATCGGCAACCAAAAGGAGGCAGTTTATCCCAAGGATTACCCGGGCTTGCGTGAGGATTGAGCGTAAGAACGAGCATTTCCGTTACTACCACCAGATTTTGGCTTAGGTGGAGCAACCAACAATCGGTGTCCATCAGTTCCCAGCAAGTCATTCAGCCGACCCCTCAATTCGGGGGTGATCGCCACTTGATGCCTACGCGAAGTCATTTGCACGATGTCACCATCGGCCAGCGTCAACCAAACGGAAACCTGCATTGCGCCAGGATATCCGCGTAGAATCTCATTCAAGCTGACAATTGTCGCTTCCGTATGCCGCTGCTGATCCAACAGAATCTTCAAACCAGCCGTAAACCGTTGATCGGCTTCAGCAATGGGGATAACTTCATTGACTAGCAGATTGACATCGTCCTCCGAGCCACGTTTGTCCACAGTTGCCCGCATGATAACAATTGCCTCAGGCTGAATCTGCGACTCGTATTGTTGGTAAGCGTCGGGCCAACAGATGCATCGCACGGGTCCTTCCAAATCTTCCAAATCAAAGTTTGCATAGCGACTGGGTGACCCTGGTTTTGGATTGCGAGTATTGGCGCATTTGATCGAAGAAATCACACCGCCCACCACGACCTCGGTCCTGTCCTTGAGTGTTTTAAGCTGGCTACTTAGGTGAGTGCAATACTGAT
>DAIRSD010000587.1:0-2712 GCA_036804625.1 Aureliella sp.
CCTTGTTCCCCGGCAACGCCAAAAAATCGGCACCAAAACCATCCAGACTGCTGGAGGAGACATTGGGCAGGGGCAAGATTCTAGATGCCCGGCTCCAATTCATACAACATGTAACGCTTCTCGGAATGGAAAACCTCCGGATCTAGCGTATGTAATTTGATATCGGCCAGTTTCTGACGCACATCGTTACCAAAGATATAAGCCCAATACGGGTGTTTCAGGCAAAAACGATCTGCGGTATGGCGCACCAGAGGCAACATCAAACGCCCGGCCAGCAAATGACCGTAGGCCAGCGTCGGTAGCATGTTCTCTGTCAGATCGCGTTCGGAGACGATATGCCAGCCCTGACGCTGAAGCGCCTGAAGGTAAGTCGCCATGACATGCCCTGACTTGTTTTTGGTATTTTCATTCAGACAAAAGTAGTCAAAGATGATCCATCGGCCAACGGGCTTCAATAGCCGCCTGCCAAGCGCGAGGGCACGATCCAGCTCAAGATACTGAAACGACTCAGCGTTGATCAGAACATCAAACTGTCCCAGAGTTGACGGCGAAACATCTTCAAAGCGCGATTCATACACCGTAACTTGCGGGTATAGCTGACGGATATGCTGCACATGCGGTTGATTCGGGGTCACACCGTAGGCTTCACAGTCGTTGGCATGGAGTTTCTTCAACAAACCGCCTAGCCCGCATCCGATATCAAGCACACGCTGGCCTGCTGGAACCTGACCGGCCAGTAAGTTGCCATAGGCATCCATGGCGGACCGTAAATCGTTCAGGCTGATGTCTTCTGCCTGAGCCGGAATCGGATCGAAGTAACCATAATGTAAAAAATCGTTTTGCCCGATCTGGGCATACAAGCGCAGTTCAATATCATCGCTCGGATCCCATTCGCTATGTTGACGATGCGCCGCGACATAAGCCAATGCACCGGGAAAATTAAGTAAGCGGAATAAGATTTGGCCGAGCATGGGATGTTTCATCCTGAAAAAAATCTGTGGGAGTGGTAATTCTCCAAAAACCATCCAGTACGACGCATCAGGAAAGCACCCGAGAGGAACTCGATGCTCAAGCTGTTGATGGTCGCCATCGCGACTGTGCGGGCATGCTGACCTCGACGTTGCGGAGGACTTCCGCATAAGTCATCGCTGGTAGATCTTTTGTAAATGTTGACTAGACGATAGTCTCAGAAATTAAAAGGTCGGGAAAACAGATCTATCTTGTTTTATAAATCGATAAATTCGATGTATTTGCGGCACAAAAACTTGTGACTGCTGATGGCTGCGGATTCAACCGGTGAGCGCAACAGCTTGCTGAAACCGCTGGGCGGGGGTTTCATAGTTTAGTGTTTTTCTGGGGCGCTCGTTTAATCGCCTTGCAATCGCTCCGAGCTTGGCCTGTGAGTAGGAAGACAGGTCGATCCCCTTGGGCAAATACTGCCTAATCAAGCCATTAGTGTTTTCGTTTGAGCCACGCTGCCACGGACTCTGCGGGTCGCAAAAGAACACTTTGATGTCTGTGGCCATCGTGAACTGCTGGTGTGCGGCCAGTTCCTTGCCCCGGTCCCACGTAAGCGATTTGTAGAGTTCTTGCGGCAGTTTTCTAGCATGCTTGACCAAGGCTGCAACCACGGTCTCGGTGTCTTTCGCCGGGATCTTCACCAGCATCAGATAGCGTGTCTGTCGTTCAACCAGCGTAGCGATCTGGCTGTTCCCGCTGCCAAAGAGCAGGTCGCCTTCCCAATGACCAGGCACGGCACGATCTTCGGCGGTGGCCGGGCGTTCGCTGATCGAGATCGCATCGACAATCCGTCCGTGGTTGTCTGTCTTCTGCGTATGGTGGCGGGAACGACGCATCGCCCGAGTGCGTCGCAGGTGTGTCTGCAACTCCTTCTTCAGGGCACCTCGCGCCTGAATGAACAACGTGCGATAGATGGTCTCGTGTGACACTTGGTAGTCCTCGTTGCCAGAATAGGTTCGCTTGAGCCAGCCGGCAATCTGCTCTGGCGACCACTGCAACTTCAACTTGCCTGCAACAAGGTGGGCTAAGTTTGGATTTTCTGCCAGTTTGCAGGTCTTGGGGCGTTTCGCCCTGTCCCAGGCTGACTGCTCGGCGCGGTTGGCGCGATAATCGAACTGTCCGCCATTACGATGGATTTCACGACTGATTGTCGATGGCGCTCGCCGGAGCAAAGCAGCAATCGAACGGATGGAGTGGCCGGACACCAGTCCTCTCGAAATCTCTTCACGCTCAGCAAGCGTCAGTGACAAATGGGATCGACATCGTGGCCGAGGCTGTATGCCACCTGTCTCAGCCAGAATGCGCTGAATCGAGGAGTGATTCCGATCGAACAATTGGGCAATCTGCTGAAGCGAATCACCCTTTCGCCAGCGCTCCCACATCAAGGCTTTCTGGCTTTCCGAGTAGTAAATCCTTGGACGGTATTTCATTTGCAACACTCCTTCTGCTTACGCAGTGTTTAGTGTGTTGCATCCACCGGTTGAATCCGCAGCCGAATTCAGTCCTTTCAGGCGAACCACCAGCAAGGTTTGCCAACGTCCACTTTAGTTCGCTCAGCAGACACCCCATAGCCCACCATTTCCCAAGGCCCCATTGCCAAGTTTGCCATAGATCGCAACCGGCATAGGTAACTCGTTGAGCAGATTCGACATAAATCCCCCAGGCCCGCCACTAGGGTTCCGCCAGGTTCGC
>DAIRSD010000588.1:0-2707 GCA_036804625.1 Aureliella sp.
ATTTTAGTCGCTTTGCGACAAACGGTCTAATTGTATTTTGGGATATCCAGCCTGGCAGTGCAGACAATGCCTTGGAACCAACAGGGTCTGTCAGTGAAACATGTAAGGATTTCTGGCGAGGATTCGAGATTAAATCCACTACTGTCCAGCGGGCTTTTCTGTTTGAGGAAGGTGCTTTGCAAGGTCGGCTTTGATGGTTGCATGTTTTGCGTCACTGGCCAAGTTCTTCCACTCATAAGGATCGCGAGATTGATCGTACAGCTCTTCGCTACCGTCTGCATATCGAATATAGCGCCATTGGGCAATCCGCACGGCGTGGTTCCCGCGACCGTGCGTGGTGATGGCTGGTGTGTTCCACGTAGTAACGGGATTCTTCAAGAGCGGCTGAAGGCTGGCTCCTTCCACATGTTGCGGTATCGGCAAGCCGGCTAATTGGCAGGTGGTTGCATAGACGGAAGTGAGATCGACAGGTTGCTCGCAGACCGATCCTGCTTTTGTCGTACCAGGAGCCACAAAAATCAGCGGAGTCCGCGTCGGTTCCTCCCACAACGCAAACTTTCGCCAGTGTTGTTTTTCTCCCAAGGACCATCCGTGATCGCCCCACAAGATGATAACGGTGTTGTCCCGTGTGAGACTCTTTTCCAAAGCGTTCAGCAACCGTCCAATGTTCATGTCGGTGTAAGCACACGTTGCCAGATAACTTTGTATGGCCGCTTTCCAACGGCCAGACTTCAAGAACTTAGCGTGATCGCCGTGTGAATTTCCCATCTTGCGGCCAGGTTCTGGGATGTCATCCAAATCGTCCTCGCGATGCGGCGGAAGCTCAATTTCCTCCAGCGGAAAAGCATCATAGTATTTTCTTGGAACAGCAAACGGCAAATGAGGCTTGTGCAGTCCGCAGGCGATGAAGTACGGTTGGTCGCGTGGTTCGTTCATCTTTTTGATACACCAATTGACGGCATGCCAATCCATCAAGTCATCGTCTTTCAAATCGACGCTCAGCGGCTTATGGTAACCATCGTCTTTTCCCACGCCCTTGCCAGCAGCATCCAATCCTATGCCATCCATGTACTCAGACCATTCGCTGGGAAAATATTGGTCCGAATGGAAAACCTTGCCTGCACCTGCAACGTAGTAGCCCGCGTGCAAAAACTGTCTTGAAAGCTGCTGCCCTTCCGTCAGACGATTTTTCCATGTATCACCGTTCTTGTAGCAGCCTGTTGTCCACGGTCGTTTGCCGCTCATCAAGGCCGCACGCGAAGGTTCGCAGGCCGGCGCTGAGCAGTATGCATGTGTAAAGGTCATGCCCATGCTGGCCAGCCGATCAATGTTGGGCGTCCGTGCCTGGTGGTTCCGATTGAGATGAGTCACCCAGTGATTCAAGTCGTCCATCGCAATGAACAGTACATTGGGGCGACCTTTACTAACGCTCGTTGAATCCAGGCTATTTTCTTGTGCGAAGCCGCTTATAGAAATGCAGCAAAAGATTAATATCATCAGATCAGCCGATCGTTTCATAATATCGTTGATTTCCGATAAGTTTGAGTAAATTCGTTGTGGGATCCACCAGAATTCCTTTATCCTAACCGTAGTGGGATTTGCCAGAATTCTTGAAGTAAAGCGGGGGACTTCTGGCGAAGTCCACTACGTTTGAGCCAATTAATTATTTGCCCTCTTGAGCCCATCGCTTCATCAGCTCTATATTGCGCTGAGTCACAGAAGTTGCACCATTTCGAGGTCTCGCGCGACCGCCTAGGTAAACCGCCATATCGCTATCGTACATGGCTTCGCTTTCCGGACCGTGGTCCTTGGTCTCGTCCATCCAGCGATCCAAACGCTGCCGCAACTGGACCAGCTCTGCCTGATGCCGATCATCTTGAGCCAAATTGGAAACCTGCCAGCGATCTTCATGCCAGCGATACAGTTCTTCGGCAGGCCGAGTGGGACTCAACAGCAATTGTTCAGTCAGCGCATCAAGCTGGCTAGCCTGATGAAGTGATCGCAGCGTCTGCATGATAGACTTTCCGTCCTTGTAAGCATTGGGCTGAAGATGCGGTCGCTGGGGATGGAAATTGCGAATGTACAAGTACTGGTCTGTACGCACACTTCGCAAGCGCTCAACCGTTTCGTCACATCGATCGCGAGCTGCAAAGATGGCCTTACGAGGCTGATAGTCGGACGCAAATACATTCTTGGCCTGCATGGCGAGCGGAATTGATATGCCGGCTGCGGCCAACGAAATTGCGGCCATGTCGATATGTTCCATCAAGTCCGTCCGCGTCTGGCCTTCGGCGATATTTGGGCCCCGAACTACAAACGGAATGTGGGTGCCTTCGTTGTAGAGAAACTGCTTTCCTCTGGCATGACTGATTCCGTGATCCGTCATGAAGATGATTAACGTCTGATTGAGAATGCCTTCTTCTTCCAATCGCTTTAGGACTCGACCTACGTGCGCATCGGTCAGGCGGACAGAATCCAGATAGGCTGCCCAGTCTCGAAGCAATACTGGATCGCGCGGATAGTAGGGAGGTAGTTGCACTTGCTCTGGGTCCGTTGATTGACCGAGTTCCTGTTTGGCTCGCTGCATTAACCGGGACGCTGATGGATCATCACCTCCGCGTAGTTTACCGCCAGGTAGTTGTACCTGCATAAAAAACGGTTGACCATCTCTGCGGCCTGCCCAGTCGAAACTATCGTACATACCGGC
>DAIRSD010000589.1:0-2703 GCA_036804625.1 Aureliella sp.
ATCCGGATAAATCTACTTCTCGCCGAGTCTAAGAAGCTTCTTTGGCTCCCAGCATCACGGCTAATCGATTCCCGGTACTTATCGAAATGATTTCGACTTATACTTCCGCACTCTCTGGCCCAGACATCTCGACGCTCAACTTGGTTCCTTGAAGCAGGAACGGTCGGCTGATCAGCTCGCCGACCCAATCGGGTTGACTGCTACCGGTATCGACCAGCCCCGGCTTCAGCGCTTGTACTGCGGCGGCACCGCGAGCTTCCCAATCGACCCAACCAGCCTGAGTAAAGTCAAAATTCAGCGCTCGGCCATTGATCGCAGGAACAAAACCGTTACCGCTTTCCCGTTTTTCACGAGCGGGCCGCTGACCAAATTTGTCCGCAACAGCCTGCGAGGGCACTAAGAATTCTGTGCTGGACATTTGCTTTGGTCGTTGCAGGAAAAGATGCGCTCCACGTTTGGTGCCCGACTCAATGTCCACCAGCCCATCGCCGTTAACGTCGTCCTTTGTAATATCGGTGCCTACCCCTGACGAAGTATCTGCGACGTGCGCAATCATCTGCACGCGTCCTGCCTTACGCTGAGTCTCCAGCCACAGCAACGTCGCAGGCTGCTCGTTGCCAGGATCGGCGTTGCCATGCGCCCACCATCGCTTGCCAGTTACGATGTCGGGTATCGAATCACCGTTGATGTCTGCAATAGCCAGCGCGTGAAGCTGGCTGACGGCGATTCCCACCGGGCTGGTCGCTGCCTGATCGGTCATGATCTCGATTCGATCGAATTGAGTCGCTTGATCGTTGGTCGCCTTGTAGTATACCAAACCAAAACCATGAGCCTGTACGCTGGTTATCACCTCATTCCGCCCGTCGCCGTCCAAGTCCACTGCGAACATCTGGGCGCCACCCGACGGCGAAAATTCAAACCGATGCAACTGCCAAGGCTCTTCAGTCTTTGCGCCAGGATTTTGCCACCATCCGTCTTTTTCCAGCAGGTCCTGATGGCCATCCATGTTGACATCGCCCACGCCCAAGCCGTGAGTAAAACGATGATAGTTGTTGTTCGGTGAAATCTTGTGAAAACGCCATATTCCACGCGGATCTTGCCCCGAACAAGAAGCATAGCCGTAATGCCCACCGCTGCTGCAAATCAGATCCAACCAGCCGTCACCATCCAAGTCACTCATCAGTGGCGATTCATTGTCGACCGATTCCAGCATGACATGTCGAGGCCAGATCTCGAAAATTTTCTCAGGACCAGGGTTTTCCAGCCACCAACTGGCTTCTCCAGGGAAACCTAGAATGATGATATCGGTTCGCCCATCATGATTGATGTCCCCCGAATCCATCAGAAAATTCTTCGAGTAGCCGATGGGCTCGAATGCCGAACCTTCATAGACACGCGACTTGGTTTCGAAGCTTGGTCCCCAGTAGATCCATGGCCCCACAACCACATCGACATGACCATCGGAATTCAAGTCGCCAGCGGCACCACCTTCAGCATAAAATTCGTCGCTCAGTTGTATGCGTTCGAACTTGATCGCATCCTGCGCACACACTTGGCGCTTTGGCAACAGAATCAGTACCGCACAGCAGGCAACGGCGAAGGCAATGAACTTGAGCAAAAACTTATCTCGACGAACAAAATACATACTAGTAACTCCCACGGATAGTTCGTAACGATTGCAAACACTCGGTTTGCGACAAAAAGGTTCAGCCTTCGATTAAAAATTGACTGGCGAAGTCGCTTTCTTAATCGTTTCGCGAAGTAGCGCGGAAGGGGCTTCCTGTCCAGTGAATAGCTTGTATTGATAGGCGGCCTGACGGACAAACATATCCAGACCGCTGATATGCATACAGCCTGCACTCTTGGCGGACTTAATCAGGACAGTGTTCTCAGGGTTATAGACCGTGTCAAACACAATTGTATCGGGCGAAAAGCCGCGTTCGATCTTAAACGGAGTACTGTCAACGTCGGGGTGCATGCCAAGCGGACTACAATTGACCAAAATGCCCGGAGTAAGCGAATGCCGTTCGCTCCATGGGACAAAACGACCTTGCAGCGACTCGGCTAATTCTATGCCGCGCTGCTCTGTGCGGCTGGTCACCGTTACCAAAGCACCCCGCTGTTTGACACCGTAACCAATCGCTTTGGCCACCCCTCCGGCACCTAGCAACAGCACATCGCGGCCCACCAACAGTTCTTCGTCGCTTCGAATCACATTGCGAGCGGCATTTTGAGTTCTCAGGGCTGCGATCAAGCAGTCCATGGCAGCTCGATAGTCGGTATTGTAAGCCACTGTCCCCGTTGGCCGAAAAACCACTGTATTCAGCGCACCGATCTCTACGGCAGCCGATTCAGCCTCGGTCACCAGCTTCAACATGGCTTCTTTGTGAGGTATGGTAACGCTCAATCCCGAAACACCGGTCTGACGACACCAGTCCATGATCATTTCTAATTCCTGTGCGGGTACGCGAATGTGCATGGAACAGGCGTTCAGGCCATGATGAACAAACCCAGTGTTGTGAATCAGCGGGCTGTGCGAGTGGGCTACTGGGTCGGCTACCACACCGAAGATCCGAGTCTGCGCGTTGATGGCCTTTGCGCGATAGAGATCCTTCATCTGCTGAAAAGACAATTGCCCAGGTGCCAGCTTACGCTCAGTAGATAAAGCTCAATAGGTCAGCCGCGCTCCCAGCCGTAGACCCA
>DAIRSD010000590.1:0-2694 GCA_036804625.1 Aureliella sp.
TTGGGAATCCATCGCTCCAGTTTGATAAAGCAGGGTAGCTCTGGCGCGTCGATGATGCCATCGCCTTGTGCCGCTTGACGAATGAGAGCCTCGGGAATCGCTAGTACATGATCTTCGTCCTGACCACTCACATCGATCACCGCGATCACCAATTCGTCGGTGCGATAGACCATGTTGGAGCGATCGCCTTCAACTAGCGTGAGCCGCTGTTCGATTTGACGGTCGCCAAACATGAATTGACCGACCATCAATAACGCCACTCCCACATGGATCAACATGTTTCCGCCGCGTTTGGCGAACAGAAGTACCATGCCAACCAGGATCACGCTGCTGGCGATGGTCGCTTGCATCAGTTGCCATACGATTCGCAAACCAGGGTCACCAATCTTCACCGAATCTCCACCCAGCATTAGTCCCATCGTCACAATCGCCATCAAAGCGACCAGTGACCAGACAACCCATTTGGCAAGCTTAGGTAGATTCTGTGCCCAAACCGCATACCAAGCTGCCGCCAAGGTCAGCACAATCATGCCGATCTTCAGTCCGAACCACAATTGATCGTAGCTAATTGGCGGCTGCCCTTGTAAACCATCAGCGGCATGTCCTGAAAGAATGACTGCAGTGACCAGGACAGCGCCCAGCAAAGTCACGATCCATCCCAACAGCAACCGACCGCCTTTGGCCTGAATCGAAAACCGCGTAGCCTTGGCGGCGATCAAGTTGATCATCAAGCCAAGGCCGATAGCGGCACCGCCAGGCAAAGGGAATCCTCCGCCAAACGTTGCGTGTTCGTACCACGTTTGCGGCACAAACACATCCAGAGGGATCCATGCGATCCACGAGTTGAAGTACTCGCGCTTGACCTGCACCAAAGTCTCTTCGTCCTGGGCCAAAGTTCCGATAAGAACGATGGCTATCCCCAAACTGAAGAGCGTAACCGTAATCTTCAGCGACCCCAGCGCGCGGGCCACGGCCAACGGACTGGCCCATGTCGAGGTAACTGGCTGTGAAGTGTGTCCAACCGTCGACCATGTTCCTGTTGACATTGGATTGGCTCCCCCATAAGTTTTCAAAAAAGCTTAACTACTACCAAGACAGCGACGTGAGAAACTGGTCCATTTTCTCGCTCTGCGATTGCATCAATTTGTTGCTGCCAGTCAATTTCACATAGATGTTACCGGAAGGCCCAATAGGAATTACGGCCACTCGAATGGCTTGTTCTTTGTCCTCCTGGGCTATCGTATAACAACGATAAGTGGTCTTTTGCACCGTGCCTTCCACCGCTGAATCGATTACTCTTTTGACCTGCTGTTCATCTGCAGATGCACCAATCTGTTGCAGCCACATTCCTACGGAGGTTTCAACGGCACCGGAAGCTGTAGAAACGACGACTGTGCCCGGGCTGGGCGAATCAGCTATCTCAAAAGCGGCCAAGCGAATTCCGGTAACCGATTTCTCTTGCCATCCATCGGGAACTTGATAGGACAGCTTGATTGCTCCAGCGGACTGAGGTTGCGCTGCGGCGGCCCCTGAATTCATCTGCTCCAAGAAAGGCGCTCGCATGCCCCTCTGGCCGGCGGCAGATTGTTTGCCGGTCAAACTAACAAAATAGGCCTTGGCTGTTTCGGTCGAGTGCGAAGCGATCTCCTGAAGCTCCGGCTGCATCGCGGTCCAATCTTGTGGTTCCAGGCTAAGCTGTTGCCGCCACCGATTGATATTGTCCGTCAAATAGGTTTGCCACTGCTGCGCGTCGTTGGTGTTGGCACCCAATTGAGTTAACGTAACCAGCGCACCATCGGCACTGGAAAATTGAGCGTAGGTGATCTGTTTTAGTACCTTCTCTGTCCAACCTTCAGTCAGCTGCCATCGGGGCGTACCATCTTCGCTGAAGCTAAGGGAACTGGCTAGTTGCCGAAACTGGTCAGCTAGCCGTTGCACCTTATCCGGATTGTCGGTCATCTTAAAAAACCAAGCGCTTTCCTGATAAGGGACGATTACGCCCAACATCTGCGCAGGACTGGCTGATTCGACAGCGGCAGGAGCCGCCTGCTTCTTCGCAACGCTGTAGGATCTGATCGCCGTGTCTTCGGAACACCCAAAGATCAAACAACTGATTCCGATCAGGAGACCAATCAAGACATTCCGGTTGTGCATGGGATTTGAATTCTGGCTAGGCAGCATGAGCGCAACTGGCACCCGAATCGGTGCTCAGCGCATTTCAGCAAGATGGTTGACAGTCCAAGAAAGGACTTGGGTGGGTATTTAGCGTACATCCCATTGTACGCACCGCCACAACCTATTGGGACATCAAATTCGAGCCAGAAGCCAGCTTTTCGTGCCGGGGTCAAGAATTGCGTTGTCTGAATCATTCCGTGCGGCTACTTGACGCGCCTTTGCCACTGGAAATCGCCTTCTGCCGAGAAATTTCGATTTCCATCGTTCAAAGAGGGCAGGGGGTTCTGCAGTGTCGTCGGGCTGGGAAGGCTGGACAGGCGCCCAGGCGTAGTCGACTGTATTTGTCGCGCCAGCATCTTTTCGCTTTCCGCCAAACGCATTTCAAGCTGTTGAGCGGTTCTTTCGGCGGCTTCACGGCGCTGCCGCTCGGCTCTGAATTCGGATAGCAGCCGATTGTTCTCTGACTCAAGTTGCTGCACCTGCTTTTTTGAGCTAAAAGAAAAGGCGCTGCAGCCGGGG
>DAIRSD010000591.1:0-2691 GCA_036804625.1 Aureliella sp.
GAGTCTTGATAGGCTGAGGTTCGAAGGTTGTATCATTGCGGCAGCCATCTCGCACGATATGGGTGATCGAGATGCCGATTTGACTTTGGTAGGTATTGAGGTTTCAGGATGGTTGTCGTGTAAAGTTATTTTCGTAAATCCGGACGTAAATCCCGTGAACAATCAAGCGCGCATCTATTTGGAAGTCGCGAATGTACAGGGCAAGCTTCTGCCTGGAATGCGTGTACAGGCAAGAATTCGAGTCGCTAAACGATGAGTCAACCTGATGGCAACTGAAGTTTTGAGTTTCGATTCCTACTGAGGGGGGATCTGGAGTGGTCTCGGTATTCACAAGACAAAGAAGGCGACTGGGTTGTCCGCGATCCCATCTCGCTTGATTACTTCTGTTGCAGCGACTTGGAGCGGCGACTGTTATGCCTGATGAATGGAAAGCGGAGCCTGCGTGAAGTAGCCCAGTGCAGTGAAGTCAACTCGGGTTCTTCTGCTGCCTCGCTTCGGTGGCTAACTCACTGGGCCGGGCGAGTTCAATCGGCCGGTCTGATTTGCTCAAGCAATGACGGAGACGTTGGCCCACGACTCTGGTCGACCATCGAGCGTCGAAGAAGATCGGCTAACTGGCTGAGGCTGCTGAATCCACTGTCGATAAGAATTAGGCTATTTGACCCGACAAGATTGTTGGCGTGGCTAAGTCCTTTGAGCAAGCTGCTATTCAGCAAGGTAGTCGCTGTTGGCTTGTGTCTACTCCTACCACTGATTATCTATTTGGTGACTATCGAGGTCTTGCCCATCATGAGTTGGGCATGGCTGTCCAGCACAATTCAAGAACTTAATGCTCAGCGATTAGGTTCTTTATTGGTCATCTTTATTCTCATGAAGGCAGCCCACGAGCTGGGGCATGCTTTGGCGTGTAGGAAGTGGAACGTAGAGTGCCATGAAATCGGATTGTTGCTAATGGCACTGATTCCATGTCTATACTGCGACACGTCCGATAGTTGGAAGTTAAATAAACCCAGGCAAAGGGCCTGTATTGCGGCTGCCGGTATCTACGTTGAGTTGCTGTTGTCGGTGTTGGCGGCTTGTGTCTGGTTGATCACCAAGCCCGACAGTTGGATACATTTGGCAAGCGCCTACACGATGGTTATAGGTGCCATGGGTACCGTCTTCGTCAACATGAATCCGCTGCTTAAGTATGATGGCTACTATGTTCTTTCGGATCTATGGCGAGTTCCCAACTTGGCGGAGCAGAGTAGCGAAGCTCTTCGCGTGGTGCTGGCTCGTTTGCTTACTGGTCAAAAACTCCCTAAAGAACAATGGGATAGTTCCCCTTGGACTCTGTCGTTCTATGCAGTTGCTGCAGTTATTTTTCGATTGATCACGCTCTTTGGTATCCTGATGTTCATCTGGATAGTTCTAGATCGCATGGGATTGCGATTGGTCGGAGCTGCCGTGTTGGCAATGACCTGTTCGGCTTTCGTAGCGATGCTAGTGATACGCTGTATTAAGACTGTTGGAAGTCTAGTCACTGTGCCTATAGGGCGGATTTTACGCGCCATTATTGTGCTAACATTGTTGTCTGGCGCCGGATGGTACTTGCTTCATCGTCCCTGGCCAGTCTATGTGAGCGCTCGTGCGGTATGTAGATACTCGACCATGACGCCGATTTACGCGATGCAAACTGGTGAATTGCTGAGTGATGGAGCGTTCGCGCGGCCTGTGCGATTGGGAGAGCCACTGGTCCAATTGAAATCGACGGAGTTAGAGATGCAGCAGTTGGAACTGCGTGGTCAAGTGCTTGCTCTCGAGCAGAAGCTGGCTCAGATCAAGATGTCCCTGGTCGACGATGTTCGGCTTGCGTCAGAGCTTGGCAATACAGTAGCGGAACTTGCCAAGTTGAGGTCGCAGCTTCAGATCGTAGAGACCGAAATGTCACAGTTGACAGTTTATGCCAATCATTCAGGGGTTTTGATCCCAAGTGATTTGCAACTGGGAAAATCATTATCTGAGAAGCCGGACGCGGACCGGTGGGTCCCGATTTTATCTCAAGAAAATTTAGGGTGCACCATTCAGCAAGGAATGCTGCTAGGGTGGCTTGTGAAACCTGAATCGGTGGAACTGCGGGCTGTGATACCTGAGTCCGAAGCTGAATTCCTGAAGCCAGGCATGCCCGTCATTTGTCGATGGGATAATCAAAGCTCGATGGGCGCTCAAGGTGAGATTTCGCGAGTCGCACCCGAGCCGCTTGAGAAGCTACCAAACGCCTTGCACGGTGATCCCGATACGCGGGTTACAGTGAATGCTTTAGGGCATTCTGCATCCCCCTCACAGATGTACGAAGCGTACATTATGATTCCAGAGTTGCCCGTTGGAGCACTACACCAGTCGTTGGCCACGGTTCATATTTTTGTTGGTCAACGGTCGCTACGTGATATGCTGCATCGATATTATGTACTAAATATTCGACCACATCTGGTCAATCAAAATCGATAACTTGGTAAGCCTGTTCGACACATGGCCGGTATCGTCTCAATTTCTGCAAGGCGTTGCTTGTTGGAGACGGAGCGGTTTAGGGCTTGTCCTTCGAGATCCATCCTATCAATCGATTACTGCTATCTGCCGACAGCAGGGTATGTCCGTCTAGAGTAAAGCGAAGTTGTCCGACTTGCGCCCCAGCGCGTCCAGGCAGGCTAAAAA
>DAIRSD010000592.1:0-2671 GCA_036804625.1 Aureliella sp.
TTCCATACCTCAAAAATTCCACATCGCAGCGTTTCAATGTCGACCGAAACACCGGCGAAAACCTCATCAAGCCTCGCCCCATGGCCCACCACTGTGGACCCTGTCCCGAACAGACAAAGGCAACTCCGTGCGATAGCTGAGCGCTTGAGAGATCCTCTTTGATGTCGGTCTGGCTAGCCGCAATGGTACTTAGTTGTTCAATCAGACTTTCGTGGTCATTGCCCGAAACGGCCGTACGACAATCAAAGTGAGTTCGTCGATGTGCCAGGTAGCCAGCGATTTCAGCTAAATGAAAATCCTTCCCAGGTCCGCTCAACCACTGCGCAAGTTGACTAGCCGACTGGCGCAGCGCCGATTGATCACGCGCAGAGATCGGCAGTAATACGGGTGGTGTCTGAGTAGCTTTGCTTGGACCGCCTACGCTAGTTCTTAGATCGTTGTTAGTGCTTGACTTGCCAGCAAATGTTGCAGGCCGCAAGTTAGACGGTGCTGTTGAATGGATGTTCGCTGCGCTCTCGGGAGCCTGCTCCAAGATCACGTGCGCGTTGGCCCCACCATAACCAAATCCGTTGATCCCAGCTAAACGGGAACGTGATGACTCCCAATCCAGCGACTCAGTGGGAACCTGCAAGCCTAAAGCCGATAGGTCGATCGCAGGATTGGCGCTTTGGAAATGAAGGTTGCCTGGAATGCGACGGTGGTGCAAGGCCAAGGCTACTTTGATCAGGCTGGCCATACCCGCACCGGCCTCTAAGTGACCAATATTGGTTTTAACGGATCCCACCCAGCAACGTTCGCTGGCAGGTCGCTTTGCTCCAACGACTTCGCCAATGGCACCAGCTTCGATCGGGTCACCCACGGGTGTGCCCGTTCCGTGAGCTTCGACATACTGGATTTCCCGAGGGTCGATCGCAGCTTGTTGACAGGCGGTTCGAATCAACTGGGCTTGAGCTTGACGGCTGGGGACGGTCATTCCAGGCGTGCGACCATCTTGATTGAGCGCTGTGGAGCGTACTACAGCATAGATAGGGTCTTTGTCTCGAAGCGCTGCCCGGAGCGGCTTCAGCAATACGACTCCCGCACCTTCGCTACGCACGTAACCATTGGCTCTTGCGTCGAACGTTTTACAACGTCCATCGGGTGACATGACACCAAGCTGACTGAAGTCAACGGAAAAGTCATGTAGGATCATAGCGTTCACGACACCAGCCAGCGCCATGCTGGCTTGGCCTCGCCAAATGCTTTCACAGGCCATGTGTACCGCCACCAACGATGATGAACATGCGGTGTCAACGGCTACACTGGGGCCTCGCAAGTCAAAGCAGTAGGAAATGCGATTGGCTGCGATGCTAGAGGAACCGCCGGTGTTGCTGTAAGCATCAATGACGCCACGGTCTTGCGAACTTAGCGCCGCCACTTCGTAATCGATACTCGAAATTCCTACAAACACCGAAACTTGCTGACCGGCCAGCCGATCAGCTCCGTGTCCGGCATCTTCAATCGCTCGAAACGCCGACTCCAGTAGCATGCGCTGCTGTGGGTCCATGCTGGCGGCTTCACGCGTTGAAATTCCGAAATGCTGTGGATCTAAGTGGTCGATCCGATGAACATAGCCTCCCCACTTGCTTTGAGTCTTGCCGGGCAGAGTCTTTTCCGGAACGTAGAATTTTTGAAGATTCCACCGGTCTGCTGGAGTTTCCGTTATCGCATCCACACCACAATCCAGCATGCGCCAGTAGCTCTGCCAGTCGTCCGCCCCACCGGGAAATCGACAGCCGATGCCAATGATCGCAATCGGCTCGGGATAACCCGACTGAGCATGCTTGTTGGGTGTGGTAGAATTCGAATTAGATGTCATTTCCGCAGCCTTGATGTCAATTTGATACTAGTTTTCTCGAAACGCTTCGGTCGGTAGCAGTTTTGCAGCTCGCCAAGCGGGTAGTAAAGCACCCAGGATTCCAATCAAAACAGCCAGTGAAAGGCCTTGTAGGATCACTTGTTGACTTATGTCAGGCGTGATCAAGCCTCGGGCCTGTGGAGCGCTACTTAGAGTCCATGTAAGAGCAAAGGCAAGTAATATGCCAAGAAAGCTTGCAATAAGGGAAAGTCCGCAGGATTCGCACAGGATCATCGCTACCACACGGCGGCGCGGCCAGCCAATTGCCCGCAAAATACCGATCTCTTTGGTCCGTTCCATCACACTGGTCAGCATGGTGTTCAGCGTTCCTATGGTGCCGATAGCCAATGCGATCACCGATGTCATCCAGGCCATGGCATGAGCGATATTCATTCGC
This sequence comes from Aureliella sp., assembly GCA_036804625.1. Classification (GTDB taxonomy): domain Bacteria; phylum Planctomycetota; class Planctomycetia; order Pirellulales; family Pirellulaceae; genus Aureliella. The sequence continues at coordinate 2,295 of DAIRSD010000592.1, forward strand.
GTATCGGTCTGGACATAATCGGAAGTCGTCAGAGGCAGCAAGCGTTTGTCCAGATCCTGAATTGCCTGTAGCGCTGTTTGTGCTGTGCCCGCTGACTTGGGTTCTTCTAGGATCACATTGATGTAGGTAGCTTGACCTGAACGATCGGACAAAGATTGCAGTTGACAAAGCGGTAGCATCAACGATCCGTTTTCCCAGGTGCTGGTGCTTTGAAAAATGCCGGTGATTCGATAAGGCTGCTCAAATAGGTCCAGCGTTTGCCCTACTTTTTTCTGCAGTCGCTCGGCTAAGTGAATTCCCAGCATGATCGTCATGGGCTCAGAATTCTGCGTACCATCTTGTGAAACGGCTTCGGTCGGTACCAATGGAGCTGCCCT
>DAIRSD010000593.1:0-2670 GCA_036804625.1 Aureliella sp.
ACTCTTGTTGACCGTTAAAACCACCATATATCCAAGCAACTTGTACGCCAGTGCTTCTGCATTGTGGCTTTGGTTGACTTCAGTCGTCCGATTCAGAATCCAGATCTTTGGACTTGCGCCAACTGGGCCGTTTCTTTCGAGCTTTAGGGTGATGTTTGGCTTTCAGTTCTGGAGCATCGCTTGGTTTCAGGGACATCGTCAAAGGCCTAACCGATCGGCGCACCAGGGTGGCCTGCAGGCGAAGCTTTTGGATCTTGTGCAGTTCGTCTATCTCGTACTCAACTTCGTCTCCTTGACCCAGCGGACTGTTGCCTACCTGCTGGACTTTCGAGAAATGAAAAAACACATCCTCGCGTAGATCTTCTGAGCGAATGAAGCCTACTTTTTTCTCAGGCAGAACCTTAACCACAATTCCTATTCGCATAACTTGCTCGAATACTAGGCTTTGTCTCCAATGTGGCGACAAGCTTCTAGCTTGTCGAAGAAGTGTAACAATTCCTTCACAAGCTAGAAGCTTGTGGCCACAGAAATTTGTCAAATGACGGCTTCAGCAACAAAGCCTAGAGTCTTTTGAAAAAATCGATCAAAGACATTCTAATCGCCGCAGTTGGATTCACCAGCCGAAACTCACTAAGGCAAGCAGCAGTTGACAAGTTACCTGTAACTACCGTCGCCAGACGGTGGGCCAGCACGGCAACCACTACAGGGGAATTCATTTCCGTCGCTGGCCCTAGTTGACAGAAACATCAGCCGGGGTGTGATCAATTCCAAGCAGGCTCTGAACTATTCGATCCCCAATTTGCCTGATCGCGGCTGGCCACATGCGATCAGCATCTTCAAAGACAACACGCGGGGAGACACTTAGAGGCAACCAGCAACCTTTGACGAACTGGTGATCTAAGACACCGGCTTCCCAAACGACCTGCCCAGCATAAATCTTGACGTCGCATTTGGGATCGGTCAGCAGAGCCTTCAGATGGTCGACCTGAGCAGCAAAGAAGACGCCTTCGCCCGTGGAGAATTCTGCCAGTTCTTCGCGCTGGTGCATGGCAACAACCGGACCAGAATCGGGACCTCCCATGTAGACTTTGCCGTCAAGTTTCGACTTCCCGGATTGTCCCATAAGCTGCCATATCGCGGTGACTTCACAGGGCAGCGGTCGGTTGAGCATTACTCCGACGGCACCTTGGGCAGAATGATGCACCACCAAGCAAACACTTTCCCGGTACTGACCATCACTCCAGCCTGGCGCGGCGACCAAGAGACTGCCTGTCAGATTGTAGTTAGGACTGAAGGAAAACCGATTGCCGGACATCGTTAGAAAACTCTCTCTGCCAAGGTGACAAAAATCCAATGCGAGATGCTGCTTGGGAGCAAATACTGTGCCAATCTATTGTTACCGCAGACAGCCTTAACCGGGTGGCTGTGGTCGAGTCAGTGCGAGCCGACATGCCATGCTTTCTAATTCTGGCAATGTCATGAATTCAGCCGGGAATCGCTGACCCAAAAATGTTCTTCTCCTTTTTCTGACAGATCACTTGGCTATACTTGTCCAGTGAGCCCAGTCATAGTTATGCCATCCAAGTTCAAAAGCGATAGAAATGTTTCGTTTCCTGCACGCGGCAGATATTCATTTGGACAGTCCTTTGCAGGGCTTGGTTCGCTACGAAGGCGCACCGGTCGATGAACTGCGCGGTGCGACTCGCCGGGCACTGGAAAAAATTGTGTCGTTGGCGATCCAACAACGAGTCGACTTTGTAGTCATTGCTGGCGATATCTATGACGGCGATTGGAAGGATCATCACACAGGCTTGTTTTTTGTGTCGCAGATCAGCAGACTGCGCGACGAGCAAATTCCGGTCATCATGATCGCGGGTAATCATGATGCAGCCAGCAAGATGACAAAGTCGCTTCGATTGCCTGACAATGTGCAGTTACTATCCTCGACCGAGCCACAAACTTCCACTCACCCACGATTGGCTGAATTGGGTGTGGCCGTTCATGGACAGTCCTTTGCCAATGCGGCCGTAATCACCAATCTAGCACGCAGTTATCCCGAGAAAGTCAGCGGTTTGTACAACATCGGAATCCTGCATACTTCGCTTGAAGACCCACAAGGACACATGCCGTATGCACCGTGCAAGCTGGATGATCTAAGGCAAAAAGAGTATGACTATTGGGCTCTTGGCCATATCCATCATCGCCGAATCGTCAGCCAAGATCCTTTGGTTGTGTTTAGCGGAAATATTCAAGGTCGTCACATACGCGAATCCGGTGCCAAAGGTTGCTACTTGGTAAGTGTCCAGGCAGATGGCGGTACTGAGCTAGAGTTTCAGCCCTTGGACGTCTTTCGGTGGGAAGTGTGCCAGATTGACATGTCGGGTTCAGATCGCCCTGACGACCTGTTGTCCGCGTTTTCTCAACAGCTTGATCGACTGCTCGGTCTACACGACGCTATGCCGTTAGCTGTGCGCGTTCAGGTTGAAGGTTTGACCACCACGCATCAAGAACTGGTAGCGAACTGCGGTCATTGGATGAATGAACTGCGGGCCACTGCAATTTCATCATCTAGTGGTAGAGTGTGGATTGAAATGGTGAAATTTCAACCTCACAGTCCGCCTGGCTTGTCGTCAGACATGTCTGACCGTGGCCATATGTCGGTATTGCTGC
>DAIRSD010000594.1:0-2667 GCA_036804625.1 Aureliella sp.
GACATCCTGAAAAATGATCAAGGCCTGTTGACCTCTGAACTGCAAGTTGCCCACATCAAAACCATCTTCCATCGCACGAGTGTCGCAAGACTGCCGGCCATAAATATAGGTGATGCCAACGGCATCCACGGGAATAGCGCCCACAATCGCATAATCTTTGTCATCTTTTCCTAATCGCATGGTGGGCATGACAATCAACCAGTGAGAATTCAGGCAGCCGGTTTGGTGTGCTTTGGCTCCGGTAATGTAGATTCCTTGCTCGGTGCGTCGAGTCACGTGGACATATAAGTCAGGATCAGCCTGAGCAGAAGGTGCCTTGCTGCGGTCGCCTTTGACATCTGTCATTGCACCACCAATTACCAAGTTCGATTGCTGCATCGATATGATAAAACGTAAAAATCGCTCATGAAATTCGGTGCCGTACTTTTGGTCTATGTCGTAGGTTACCGAATGCAGGGCATTTAATGCGTCCATGCCAACACATCGCTGAAAGCAAGTGCCCGTGGTTTGCCCTAGTTTACGCTGCATTTTATTCTGCATCACCAAATCTTCCCGGCTTGAAGCGATATGCAGAAATCGATTGACCTTTTGGCCGGTCATTTCGGAGATCGTTTCAGCCAGCTCGGGTTGACGCACCGCCAAATCGTAAGTCTCGGCCACCGCATTGATCGACGGACGGATGATTGGATGGTCTACCGGTTCAGCAACCAACTGGCCTTGCAAGAACACTCTAAGATTGCGTCCTCTCAGACTTTCGATGTAATCCTGGCCAGATACGATCCGTTGAGGTTGGGTTACAAGGTTCGGTTGTAGTGGATTGGCTTCCATGGAGTGCCTGACTGAGTGTTTAACAGGAAACGATGTGATGTTGCAATTGTTGGCTGGCGTTTGCCGCGCAAGTCTAGTGATTGCTGCCCGATAGATTCAGCCCGACCACTCCTGCAATGATCAGCGCCAAACTAACGAGCTTCATGGCTGTGAGTGGCTCGCGAAAGTAAGTCATGCCAATCACGGCAATCAATGCTGTGCCAACTCCTGACCATACCGCGTAGGCTACACTCACCTCGATTTGCTTCAGAGACCAAGTCAATGCAGATAAACTGGCTGCGTAGAAGAGAAAAAGTGCTACGGTATAGCCCAGCTTGTTGAAGCCGTCTGAAAGTTTCATGCAGGTAGTTCCCGAAACCTCAAGGACAATAGCGGTGACCAAAGCGATCCAGTGCATGAGAAGTTCTCCCAACCTGCTTTAAGAAATTTCAAGTGAGATTCGCCTGCCCCCGTGACTCTTTATTGCAGGCTAACGAACGATCGCATTTTAGATACTTGGGGTGTGCTTCAAGCCTTGCAAGACTTTGGCTCTACCCAAGCAACATGATACTCGCACCCCCACCTTTGGTGAAGATGTTTACTTAACTTGTCTGATAACTACGCTGTAAAGTAGCCCGAATGGGTCTAACATACCACCTGAAAACGAATCTCGAACCACTCTTGAGGGTGGATTTATGAGATTACCAGGTTAGTATGGTTAATTGTTGGAGTTGAAGGCGTCTACTTCTATGGGTTGGGCTGTTGCAACCAAATTGGTGGCCATTCCGAAGGAAAAATTTAAAGAAGAGTCTTATAAATGGCAATTTCGTTAGTTGTGGCTGATGATCATCAGGTGGTCCGAATTGGCGTGAGGAGTCTTCTGACAGGAAGCGGTTTTGAAGTCACTGGGGAGGCGGCTACAGGCGAGGAACTGATGCAGATCTTGGCTGGTCAGTTGCCCGAAGTTGTACTGTTGGATGTACGAATGCCTGGAGGTGATGGGCTTCATTATCTGGGGCGAATCAAAATTGCTCATCCCACTTTGCCAGTCGTATTGTACTCCACCTATGACAATCCTACATACGTGGCACGCGCAGTTGCGTTGGGTGCCTCAGGGTATGTGTTAAAGAGCGAACCGCGCGACCGACTTGTGGCAGCTCTTCAGACGGCATTGCGAGGTGAGTTGGCTTGGTCGCGTGAGGAGCTGCGCCGAGTCACCGGCGCGCTGGCTACGCCGCGAGTTGTTTCCGATGTGGAAGTTCCGCTGACTCAGCGAGAGAGCGAGGTTTTGGAGCAATTGGCAAACGGATTGACTAACAAAGAAATCGCTTTGGCGCTGGGGATCAGTTACGAGACGGTTAAGGAGCACGTTCAGCACATTCTTCGAAAGATCGGTGTATCGGATCGAACTCAAGCCGCTGTTTGGGCGGTTCGCAAAGGATTGATTTGATCTACGATTTGTGTTCCAATACTGCCGCATGCTGAAACACCGCTGTGTTAGTGGCTGGACGAATGTAGATCCTTTCGACAGGCTTTCAGCAAAATTTCAATCCGCGTTTCAGGAGAGATCTGTCGTGCCCGTCCCTGGTTCAGACACTGCGAAATTCTACCTTCTGCTGTCGTTGGTCACCTGTTTTCAGCTTGCGACGCTGAACGCACAGGAACTCTTATCAAAGGCTGATGCGCTCTATGACGCCGGCGACCTAAAAAGTGTACTTCAGTCTGCCGAGCTTTACGCACAGCAGTTCAAGGCGGACCCGAAGAGCTATGAGGCGGCCTGGAAGGCCTCTCGATCCTATCGTCAATACGCCAATGATTCCAAAGAGGCGGAAGTTGAAGGCTGGAAGGATATCTGCAAAC
>DAIRSD010000595.1:0-2660 GCA_036804625.1 Aureliella sp.
GGACAGAGCTACAATATAGGCGACGCATTGTCCCTGGATATTACTCCGGACATGTTTGTTGATGAAACGGCTCCTTACGGTGACTACTTTGCCCGATTCACCTTAAGCGATACGCAGGCTGTTAACCCTTGGCAGGACTCGGGGCAATTCGAATTTCGCTTCAGTCACGTACCGGAACCAGCCTCGGGCAGCTTGCTCCTTGTTGCACTGTCGGGAGTCTGTATTCGTCGTTGGCGTCGCAGTTGATCCTGCGAAAGACTTCCCAAGTTGGGTTCCCATGACAATCTGCACTGTTGCACAGGAACAAGCCTGCTATCCTAAGTAAACATATCGAGATCCAGCGATTTCGGGTTGAAAGACTAGCAAGCTGTGAACCAGTGCAATGACACGACAAACCTCAGCAACCACATTCGTTATTACCATCGACGGTCCGGCGGGTGCCGGCAAAAGTACGGTGGCTCGACGACTGGCCGAGTTGCTGGGGTTTGAGTATTTAGATACCGGTGCCATGTACCGTTGTGTCACCCTTGCAGCGATCCGTGATCAAGTTCCGCTGACTGATGCTGCGGCGGTCGAGGAGTTGGCTCAAAAAATTAAAATCGATTTTTGCCAAGCACAGGTGTTCTTGGATGGATTGGATGTCACGCAGGCTATTCGAGCGCCTGAAGTGACGGCGGCTGTAGGGAAGGTGGCCAGCAACTTTGGCGTTCGTAAATTGCTCAGCCAACAGCAACGGCAGTGGTCTGTGGGCAAGCGACTAGTGACCGATGGTCGTGACCAAGGCAATGAAGTTTTTGTTGATTCGCCGTGCAAGATTTTCTTAGAGGCCAGTAGCTACGAGCGAGCCAGGCGACGGCAAAAAGAACTGACCGACCAGGGTTACGATGTTGAGCTTGAAGTTTTGCTTGAGCAGCAAAATCAACGTGATGCCGAAGATCGTTCACGGGCGATCGGTGCGCTGCGCAAAGCGCCGGATGCCGTTGAATTTTCTACCGATGGCATGTCGCTTGAACAAGTGGTTGAGCAATTGGAATTGATCGTTCGACAACGATTGGCGGAAAGGGCTGCCGACCGTTTGGAAGGAGCATGCACTTGTCAGGCCGATGAGCCGGAAGGGTTCAGGTAAGCTGACTTCGGACCAAGTTGAAGTCTTCCATGCCGTCAGCAGCCTGCTACGACTTTCGTGGCCAGAAGAACTTCGCGTTTTCCGCCGACCGGTCCAGATATTCGTTGCAATTCAAACCCCACAGATTGCATGAGGCTGCGCACGCTGCTTTTCACGCAGTAGGTGGTTAGTGTCCCCCCAGGTCGAAGCAACCCAAACATCAAATCAAAGATTGGCAACTGCCACAAATGTGGAACAGTTGCAGGGCTAAACGGATCAAAGTAGATAGCGTCAAAGCTGCCGGCCAATTGTCTTGCAGGCTGAATCGTTTCGGGTAACAGGATATCTCCCAGGAGCAAGTTCAAAGTGACCTTGCTTGACAATTGCTCACGGTAGTGACCATAGGGTGAGACCATTTCCTGACTGGAACCCAAGTTTGATTCTGCCTGACCACTGTGATTGAGCGCAGGCGTACAAGCCCTCATCGACTCTCGGTCTATTTTGCGAACGATTTCGGCCCAATGGATCTCTAGATTTGACAAGCTATCGAATGCCGATAGTTCCAGCACCTGTTCTGAACTCGCGAAAAAGCGATTCTGTGAAAGTGCCGGCTGAAGGTGCTGTGTGAGTTTTAGTTCAGCGATCAATTCGTGAGGCAGAAGGCGTTTTTCGATGGCCCAATAGTCCAAATCGGTTTGGAAATGTTCTGCCAAAGCGGCGGTAAGCAATAATGCGGAGCCGGTGCCTAGCCCCACTTCAAAGATACGCATTGGGTTACCCGAAGCGAGTTGCTGCAGAGTGCCGCTGTTCTTTACGTAGACCACAAGCGATTCAGCCACGGCTCCGCAGCCGCTGTGGTAACATTCATTCAAAAGCGTATCCAACAAAGTCGAAGACCCATCGTCAGTGGTCAGCCAATGCAGGCCAGGAGTGCATGAAGGGCGGCTGGGACGAACCGGCGGCATAAGAGTTCTAGCTCGTAAGGGATTTGTTATTTGAATTGGCAGGGTCAGACAGGCTGGGCGGTGAACTACCACAAATCGTAACCAAACCTTAATAATTTGCATCACAATCCAACATAAATACTCACTGGTGCCGCCCTGCGCAGTCGCATTATCTGCGCGACCAAGCTCCGTTCTTCCCGTGTCTCTACGTTTCAAACTTTTCCGTTAGTCGTATTGCCTCGCGTCGCACATCGTTGGTTAGTGGATTCACTACGAGAACTAGTTGACTGATTCAACACGCACTTGCTGGCTCGACACTCACTCGCTGGCCCGTCGGGCTAGTATAATTCAAAACGCCTCTGGCCGAATTGTATTTGCGCGAAGCCTGCTCTGCTACAATGACGGTTTTGCAATCGGTTTATGTTTTCGTTCAAGGTAGCCTCCCATGCGGCTTGGAATTCGCCCAGTTATCGATTTCGTATTCAAAAAGATCTTTGGCTCGCCTGAAAATTCAGCAGCTCTGATTGGGTTGCTCAATGCGATTCTCAACCTTACAAAGCCCATTGTGGCTGTGGAGATTCTGAATCCCTTCAGCTATCAAGAGTTTGCCG
>DAIRSD010000596.1:0-2633 GCA_036804625.1 Aureliella sp.
CCACTGCTCGTTTTCAACTTTTTTCTTAAGCATAGACTTGCTACTGTCTCTTGATCAACTCGTGCGCAGGAGTCTGCCTTGATGAAAAGCTTAAGTTTGTTGTTCTTGATGGCCTGTCTCACGCCACTGGCCGGCTGCACGGTATACGATTGGGCATACGCAGCGTTTAGTCAAAACTACAATGGAGGAGGGCCAAATTCTGCCGATCAGAGGTATCACTTCGATCGCGAGCTAGAGAAATGGAAAGAGCATCAAAAGCAAACTGCCAGCGAAGCGGCCGTTGTCCCCGAAGCAGTCTCAAGGTAGATTCGGAGAACCAAAGGCTGCCAAATAGCAAATGGCCTCACTCATTAAGCGTATGCTCACAGATACCTAATTTATAAGACTGAGCACGATAGTGGATGACTTGCAACAATGTGCCGGCCGCGAAGAGACATGTGATAGCTCGGTCTGGCAACCTCCAAAACTCGACCGCCATTTCTGGTTCGTTTTTGTCGGACTGACGACTGTTTGGGCGTTGCTGACCATGGTGCAAAACTGGGCGTCGTCGACAGTCATCGCTGTAGTCATGCTGACGTGGCTTTTTGGCTGTCCTCGAACCAAACGTGCAACACGCTGGGTCGCCGCAGCCATGTATGTTCCTTTTGCTTGGCTATTGCTGACTGCCAATCCTTGGAGCGATTATCACTGGACTTGGTTTGGTATGTGGGGGCATGGATTCGGGATATTACCAGCTAAACTGTTGGCTGAATACAATCTCTACCTAGATCGCGGTACCTGGCACGTTGCGGTGGTGGCAAGTTTGATTACCACACTGGCGTTTCTGGCCAGTGTCAGTCTCATTCGATTTTGGCCTGGCACTCGATGGTGGGTGTTGACTGTCATGTTGGCGCTCAGTGGACTGATGAGCTTTGGGTGTTATGGTGGCTTCCGGATGTAAACCAAATGGCGATGTGTGAATCATTGGCAAGCCGATTTGTTAGGTAAACCTGATAATCGATCGAAGCGGATGCACAGGTCAATAAACTCAGGCAAAGATGTGAAGATCGAGCAATCAAATGGAAATAGTACGGGACTTGCCGCTGGTTGATGACACTCTTGGTAAGTTTCGGCTCACCATCGGTAGGGATTTCGAGGCGTATAGGAATCACGTTTATCGAGAGATCAACCTATGTTATTCGGCTAGCAATTTGAGCGAGAATGAGAAGGATAAGATTCAGATTGCTGCCTGCTTTCATGACATAGGCATTTGGACGGCCAGTACTCTGGACTATCTCTCGCCGTCTGAGAAAGTCGCTTCCGATTATCTGATTGCGCTAGACAAACAAGCTTGGGTGGCAGAAATCACGGAAATGATCGAAATGCACCATCGTATTAGCTCGTGCGCAAGCGCGGCATCTCGGTTGGTAGAACTGTTTCGACGCGCAGATATAGCGGACTTTTCCCTGGGTCTGTTTCCAATGGGGCACTCAAGAAAACTGATTACGGGACTCAAATCGGCATTCCCCAATCGAGGCTTTCATTGGAGACTCGTCCAGTTGGGATCTCGCTGGCTGCTGCGGCATCCGCTCAATCCGCTGCCCATGTTCCGTCGGTAGCAGGTATACCGAGTTTATCAAAATCTCTCTTTCTTAGATTCTTTCGCGATACTTTGGGCTGCCAGGCAGGTTTAATTATCTCGAGCCCCGGATGCTAGAAATTTCACGAATCTGGAATTTTTCGTGAACCAAATCAGATGACGGGCGTCTATACACAAGGTCAGCAACCAATGTGGTTGCGGCTTAAGGAATCTGAAAGACGATCAATCAGCGGACACGAGATTATGTCTTCAATACGGCTAAGTTACCAAAGGTCAATACAGACCGAACGATTTAATGGATGTGAGAGTTGTATCGCATTGCAAGATGCGAATATGCTCCCGTTGCATCCATATCGGAGGTAACACTCGGCCGTACTAACGAAGCAAACGTTGGCAAACCCGGTGTTACCCCAAAAGTGACACCGGGTTTTTTCGTGCCTATTTCCAACGTTTTACATACCGATGGACTGGTAGCTGAGACGGTATAGCGGCGGTCTGAAGAACCGCAGAGGAGGGTTCGAGCACCTCCCAGTCCACTGGATGCGCACCTGGCAAAAACTCACATGAGAACAACTGCGCTAGAGGTGCGCACCTACATAACCAATAACGGCTCGTTCGACTTCTGGTGAGGTCACTGGTCTTTCAAGCCAGCTAGGTCGGGTTCAAATCCCACACGAGTCACTGACATAACTAATGGGCTTGCCGACGGGTCGGCGCTTTGACTTGCACTCAAGGCTTCAGGGTTCAACTCCCTGCAGGTCCACTGACATAACAACTATCGGGCAGAGGTGCAGATGGGAGCACGCCTGCTTTGGGAGCAGGAGGATCTCGGTTCGACCCCGAGGTGCCCGACTTAACGAGATGGTAGTCGAGGGCTGGTTGCCCATACCCGGCTGATAACCGAGTCGCGCTGAGTTCGATTCTCAGGTCTACCACTGATAAACCAACAACCAAGGGATACACGATGCAATCACTAATTCACTTGAAACGCATAGCCATAACCAGTTACGGGGTTGTGGTGTAGCGGCAGCACAGCGGACTTTTAATCCGCAAA
>DAIRSD010000597.1:0-2631 GCA_036804625.1 Aureliella sp.
TGGCGGCCACCAGCTCAGCTTGAGTCTTTTGCTCACCAACGTTATCAGCTAAGAAGTTCCCACCGGAAAGCAGGTAACCACGATTGCCTGCTGGGCCATAGGTCTTGGCGATCAATTCGACTCGAGATGAGGAGTCAGCAGCAACCAGTTGATTGAGCCGAGTCAGACTTTGGCTTGGACTGGATATGGTCTCTTGTTGACCTACGCCAGCATGGCTGTCTTTGCTAAATACACCGGGTGGATCTAAAGCTATGGTGCCGTTGTTTACGATCAGATTGCCATTGGTTTCACGAAAATCAGAACCTGCCCAAGATAGCAATAAGGCGATGACATTGGCAAGGTTTTGATCGGTATTCAATGTAAATGCAGGATTGCCAATAAAATCGGAAACCGATGCCACGTTGCCATCGTGCATGTGACCAAATCCATGAAGACTTGGAGTACCTGGTCGCATATAGAAGCCAACACGTTCGTGGATGTTGCGCAAGTGTGGAACTTTGAGAGTGTTCTGTATGTTTCCTGGAACGTCGCTGACTCCCATTACCATCAAATGGTTTGAGTTGTTAGGACCTCGAGGTATGGGCTGCCAAGCATTCGAAGCCCAGCGCCGATCGGTACTGCCGCCAGTGGGCAAAGTATGGCAAGTTACACACGCAAACTGTCCTTGATCCAATCTTGCTGTCCTATTTCTATAGGCAGTTAAGCCTGCAACTGCGTTACCATTGGGAAGCGGTGCACCAGCCGCAAGAGTGAATCGACCTGTAGCAAAATGCCCGTTCAGCGGAAGGTTGGTGGGCAACGTGTTATCCAAATTCCTGAAAGTGTTTGGAGGAAAATTGATAGTCGACAAGAATGCCTTGAACTCGGCCATCTCAGTAGTAGTCAGCAAATTGGCACGACCTTGAAGCTCGTGAAATGCGTCATTAAACTCTTCGATCCCAAAACGATCACCGCGCCAGTGTAATGGCTCATGATCGATAATGTCTTGCAAGGTCTGAGTTAGCATCGGCCCTTTCATAGGATGGAAGTCAGTTAGCGCACCACTTCCAATCAAGCCTGGCCCAGGTATCAATGAGTTGTTATTTCTGTTTAAGTCTCGAGTCGACAAGAGCACTTTATTCCCAGCGGGATTGCCAAGGTCCCAGGAAAGCCGGTCCATGCGACCGTCGATATGGCACGACCCGCAAGCGACTTGGCCAATGGCAGAACTGTGCTGTGTATCATATAAATGCTTACGGCCTGTACGAATGACCGACGGAGTGGGATCAAAGTAGCTGACTAGTGCGCTCTCAGCTCCAAGCCCTAAGTCGATCACAGAAATCGACCCATGGAAACGATTCTGGACATACAATTGGTTACGAGCCTCATCAATGGCTAGCCCAACAGGTCCCTCACGAACCGGAATCACTGGGCCGACGCGCTGACCGCTGCTGTTGATTGGTACGATGTTGTTCGAACCCATCCCAGCCACATAGGCGACCGACCCGTCTGATTTCCATTTGATGGACCGAGGGTCCCCAATGGCAGTGGCACGCAGTGCGGGTGACAACTGAGCACCAGTGAACTGTGCAACCAGAGCTGAATTGAGATCCGATCGACCGGTCGCCAGTAGACTGACCGGGTTGGCCGATGCAGCCACCACATCGATGAACTGAGCTTGAATGTTTGGTTCAAAGCGAATTTCATTGTGGGCTTCGGTGCCAACCACGGTAACCGAGCCTGTCACTGGATTGACATCCAGAGCCATACACAGATTCATCAGGTCACTCACATAGCCAACGCTCAGGCTGTTAGCGTCGACAACCGCTAAGTCTCGGTCCAGTAACGTCCAGCCTGGATAGCGACCAGTTGCAGTCGCATTAGCACCACTAACAAAAGGTGTCCAATTCGCTCCGGTATCGTCTCGCCAGTTGCCCTGCGCGTCCTGCCTAACGATTAAAGAGACCTTGGGTGGAGTTCCAGCCGAACTGTTGCTCGCAGGCGAGAACTGGCCACCTGCGTTTGGAGGTGGATTGACACCTCCGTGCGGACCTGCGCTGTTGGTCACCAAATCTGGAGGGAAGTTCGCAATACTGCTGGATGGAGCTGATGTGCCCCCAGACAGAATCGTAGTCCGATTACCTGAGTGGAAAAAAGCGACATGCACCTTGGATCCATCGGGGCTAACGGCCAGTGCCCTAGGGTTGTTGCCTTGAAGGGGAACCACGATGGGTGCGCTAGTCAGATTGGCCGGATTAAAAACCTGAAGCGATCGAGGAAGCCCGCACGAAACAAAAGCACGTTGCGTCGATCCAGCAAAGACCACATCGTGGGGATCGTCCAACGTTCGCAGTGTAGCCGTGACGCGGCGCTGAGCCACATCGATGATTGAAACGCTATCGGACAGATTGTTTACCACCCAAAGTTCATTATTAGAACGGAACCGCACGCTGGTGGGCTCAAGGCCCACTGAAACGCTGCCTTCATGAGTTGGTATGCCCTGGCTGAGCGAATAAATCTCGATCCGCATGTCGGGCGTGTTGACCGCAGCCAAATACTGCCCATTGGGGCTCATCTGTAGAGCATGGACTGGTGGTATTTCGTAGTTGACAAATGCTGACGGATTGACCTGTGCTTGCAAGTGCATTGACA
>DAIRSD010000598.1:0-2609 GCA_036804625.1 Aureliella sp.
CAGGCGACTGGACTGCTGCCAGAAACGGATCTCACCTGTCTCATGATAGTACCAACCGTTTCACACAATCCCATGCTGGCGTGGCAAGAGACCTGTCAGCATTGTCGCCTGGCTGGTGCAGGTAACCGCCGGATAGGGACTTTGCCATGGCCTTGCCATGCCAACCGCAGAAAGCGCAGGAGCATGTTTCATCAGGCTTAGTGGCAAACCTACTACGGTGATTACGCAAAGCTTCAACCCAATTCTCCATCAAATCTCATTACGATCATTCCAAATCCGCTAAGTCTCCTCGGCCCACAGCAAGATTCCGAACCAAGGCGAGCGGCAGAAGAGGTTTCGCGCAGTGGAACTCGCCAGAGTTCCCGCTTCTGCAGGTAATTCTGCGAGGAATTCTGGCGCATCCCATCACGGTAAATCCTCTTCTGCCGCTCACTTAATTCCAGAATTTAGCCTCTGGCTAGTTGCTTAACCACCCCCCGCTGCTTGGCAATCTGCTAGAATAAGCCAAATGCGAGATGCACTCGCAAACGTATTCGTATTTAACCACAAGGTGAAACAGAATGGTTCGCATTTTCTTAGGTTTGTGTTTGGCAAGTTGGATAGGGCTAACGATGATCACCAATCAAGCAAAAGCAGAAGGAAAGTCGCCGCTGCAAGTTACAATGAAGACTCTGGATGGCCAAGACGTGGATCTCGCCAAGACCTATCAAGGCAAAGTGGTGCTGGTGGTGAACGTGGCAAGTAAGTGTGGTTTGACTCCGCAGTATAAGCAATTGCAAGCACTTCACGACAAGTACGGATCGAAGGGACTAGCCATTTTAGGCTTTCCATGCAATCAATTTGGCAAGCAGGAGCCAGGGACTTCAGAGGAGATCGCTAGCTTCTGTGAAAAGAACTACGGCGTCAAGTTCGACATGTTTGCCAAGATCGACGTAAACAAAGAAAATGCTGCGGAACTGTATAAGATGCTGACCGCTGCTGATACGCAGCCCGTTGGAAAGGGCGACATCAGTTGGAACTTTGAAAAATTTCTAATCGGACGCGATGGACAATTGGTAGCTCGCTTCTCACCCCGGACCAAGCCGGATGACGCTGAGCTAGTCGCGGCGATCGAAAAGGAATTGGAAAAGTAGCGCTTCGCGTTGGTTAGGAAGCTCATCTTCGTTTACCGCCCAGCCGTAGGCACCGGCTGTTGTTTTGATAGTCCAGCCGGGGCCTAGCGGCTGGGCGGTAAACAATCGCTTTAGTAGGAACGGTGATGCTATCTAACATGGTCGCTTGTCAACTAAGACAACGAAAATCTCATCGCCGTTCTGGCAATCTTCTACGACGGTTTCATTGGCTTATCTTGATCCTAATCGTCTTCTTTCAATCTTCCTGGCATGCGCTAGCAGTCGATCAATGCCTACCCACCATACCGTGCGTCGATCTTAATCGTTACTCAGGCACTTGGTATGAAATCGCACGGCTACCCAACATTTTCCAGCGCAACTGTCGCTGTTCTACCGCTCAATACCTACCTGCCCCAGATGGCTCGTTGACTGTAATCAATACCTGCACGACGCCGCGTGGTCGCCAGCGACAGGTGGTAGGTCGAGCTACATCTGTACAGGGCATCGGCAACGCTCGTTTGCGGGTAGGATTCGGACGACTGTCAACGATTTTTGCGCAGCGAACTGCAGGCAACTACTGGATCATCGACATCGCGCCTGACTATTCCTGGGCAATGGTTGGCACACCCGATCGAAAATTCTTTTGGATATTGTCTCGGACGCCCCAGCTTCCAAGCGATATCGTCAGTCAATTGACTTGGCAAGCCGCTGACATGGGATTTGATACGAATCGCCTGATATTCAACTGAATTTCATATTGAAACGCTAGTGAATTATTTATACTTCTCGCCAATCGCCGGTATGAAGTGGCAAACCACGAGTCAAATCCAGCAGGCTTGGAGATGGTTCCGTTTCTCGCCACACAACTGCCGGGCTGCGAAGCGAATGCTCCCGACCCAGCTTCGGGTGATCGCTGAGCCGCTCGACAGTCAATATCGGAATCGGAATTGTTTCCGAATGTCGGTCAGATCAACCTGGCACGATTCGATCTCATTGGTTTCAGATGCGTAAGGCAGCCCGGCCACAATTGGTGCTTTCACGGAGGCGCGGAGGACACGGAGTATAGCGGTGCAATCGTTTGATTCTCCGTGAGTTCTGTGCCCCAGTGAGACACATCATGGGCATCGGAGAGACGGAGTGCGGAATTATCTGAGATTTTCGATTAACTCCTGTTCAAACGCCTTTGACTACATGCTATCATCAAGTCGCCTGCTAAAGTAGAACATTGCATCAATTGCTTTTCCAAGAATGGCTGCTTTTTGACGAACTAGTGGTTACTTTCTATTCCTTTCTCTCGGGCGAGGGTTCCAACGATGCGTCGCAAAATGTTTACGTTTACTCAGCTAGCAGCATTGACGATCTGCTGTGCGGTACCATTTGCTAACCAGTTGCGCTCGGAAGATTCTGATCGAATTGGTAAAAGGATTGCAAATTTTTCGCGCAAGAATCAATTCGGCAAAGAGTATTCCCTTCAGGAATTTGGCGACAGCGAAGTGG
>DAIRSD010000599.1:0-2603 GCA_036804625.1 Aureliella sp.
GATTGCTATACGTTTTTTTCGTCTAACTATTCAAGGTCTATTAAAGGGGCTCTCCCATGAGACTTGTCAGGCTTCTTGGAGCTGCACTATTGGCTTTCATTACCGCTGGTGTCGTCGGCGGCTTCTTCGGTGCGATGCTCGGGAATGAACAGCTAATGCCATTGATCGCGATAGCGCTAATGGTACCGCTCTTTTTCTCCTTTCTCGGCATTTTTAAGCGATTCGGCAATCGAAATGTGTCTTAGTCGGATTGCCAGGGCAATCGCACGTTAGTCCCTTGGAAAATTGCGGAGAAGCTGCGTCAGGAGTGAGTCATCATACCCGCACCGGACCCGTTTTCCCCGCATGTTGTCTTTAATTGTCTTATCGCGTTGCAAGATATTTAGCGCCATCCGCCGAAAACCCGCTGAGACCTCAGGAGCGTTTCCCGTTCGAATGCGACTTGCATCTTCGTGGAAAGTTACGTCGAGTACGTAATGCTGGCTGTTTTCGATCGCCCAGTGATCACGGAGCCTCTTTGCGTGGTCTTTCACGCCAGAATCCAGACTCGACATGAACAGCTCCGAATACTCCTGCATCTTGCCGTCCATCGTTCGCGATCGAAAAACCATCCCTACGGTTTTGATTCCTTTCCATTGATCTCGCAACGGATGACTTTTTGGTATCGCCGCGACGACAACTTCTCGAAACTCATCCCTCCCTCGATTCCTCTCCCGCTTACCTTTGCGTTTGGACGAATCGCTTTCCTTTGGGGTGCTAGCCGACACGTAAGCTGTCCTTGCAGATGGATCTAAAGCTCGATTACGTTGCTACTACGGCATTGTCGAATGGATGGGCAGAATTGTTCCCGTCCAAGTAGTTGAAAATGCCGGGGGGCTACCGCACAATGCCATCTACTTTCAGGTTTACGGGATTTTTTCGCTGAAGCGGCACAAGATTTGCGCCAGGAAGTTTAATTTTCTTGGAGCTGCCAATTTTGTCCAACGACTTGCAGAGCACCAGCGATACCGAAAACAGTTTAGATCTTCGGTCCGCGTTCGATTTGATCAAAGATCTATTGCCACCCAAACAGATCGCAGCCTATTCGCTACGACTCAGCCCTGCCACAGTTTACAGCACGCTCACGACGCTTATGATTTTAACCATGCAGCGCCTAGGTGGTGGCAAGACGTTGCAGTCCATTGTTCGTGAAGTTGTCTGCCATCACAGCTATCTATTCCAAGATAATAAACGCATCCGCGAAGGGACCCTCTCTACCAATCCAAGCGGCTTCAGTAAAGCTAGAGGACGCCTGAGCGTTGAACTCACCGAAAGCTTCTGTGACACGATTGCCAAGGGAATCATCGAGCGTGGAACGCCCTCATTCCAAGATCGACAAATCTATGTCATTGATGGCACAACAATCGCCCTCTCACCAACCAGTGAACTGACCAAGGTCTATCCGCCGGTAACGAATCAGTTTGGCAAAACGGTCTGGCCTATCATGTTGGTCACTGTGGCTCATGAACTTTACAGCGGAGCAGCCCTAAGGCCTGAGTTCGGAGCCAAGAACGGCGAGGATAACACCTCGGAAGCCGAGCAAATTGAAACTCTAGCCAAGCGTATCAACCCTGGAGCGATTCTACTGGCCGATGCAGGCTATGGCATCTTTCGTGTGGTCTATCGTTGTAAAAGGGACTCCGGGCAGGATGTCGTTGCAAGACTAACCAACGCTCGTTTCAAAGCCATGAAACGCCAAGCCAAATTGATTGGCGATGAGGAAGGGATATCGCACTATGAGCTCGATTGGCAGCCTACGGCAAAGGATCGCAAGAACAATCCCGAACTACCCAAGGATGCAAATATTTTTGTCCAGATCTACTCTTACCAACGAAGCGATGGCGAGTTTTTGAACGTCGTATCGACGATGAAGCTGGAACCGAAAAAAGCGATTGAGCTCTATGGTCTGCGATACACTTCGGTAGAGCACGACATTCGCGACTTGAAAACGACCATGAACCTTGAACGCATGACCGCCGAGAGCGATGCAATGGTGAGGAAGGAGATTCTATGTAGCATGGTCGCATACAACTTGATCATCCAATTTCGTCGCCAAGCGGCGAAGATCGCCAAACTCCCGCCACGCCGAATTAGTTTCACTCGATGCTATGATACCGTCACGATTTATCTACTGAATTTTGGTTCGGAACCTCTGGAGAAATGGCTGGCTCGCTACGAGCAGGCGCTGACCCTCGCCTCTAAAGATATTCTTCCGATCAGACCTGGACGAAGTTTTCCTCGCAAAGCACATCCCAAACGCCCAAAATCAACCAATGAGCAACGATATAAAAAATCTAAAACCTCCACTGACATCACCACCAAACCACCTGACGGATAGAAAGTAGATGGCATTGGGCTACCGCTGATCGGCACTGCTTTGCTTTCAAGTGTGGATCTGAGAATCAACTACAGGGAGAGAGTCTGCACGCTGTCTTAGCGACGAACGGCCAGCGATGACCTGGTCGCGGCCTAAAGGTTTCTATTTTCTAACGGCCGACCCGCGACTTAGGTCCATCGCTTGGTTCGGAAACGCACCAAGACCTCGGATTCCTGGTGGGTAACCA
>DAIRSD010000600.1:0-2595 GCA_036804625.1 Aureliella sp.
GACGTCCACGTCCAAATTGCTGGTGTAACGAATCTGCCGCGTCATCAATTGCACGTGAAGATATCCGTAACCCAAGGCTGCAAAGTTTTCGACCAGTTGATTAGCTAGAGCGTTGGGTTGGGCTTGAGGGAAATGACTTAACAGTTCTGCCTGAAACTGCTTCCAACTGGCAGTTGGGTGCAGCACCAGTCCGCCAGCCGATTGAACCTGAGTTACCGTGGATGGCTCGACTAGGTCAGCGGCCATTGGAGAGACCACAAGCAATAGAGCGCTTAGGTCTGACGGCAGCCGCGTTGCTTGATGCCAGCGCGGAATTCTGCCAACGCCAAACAGCAAAGTGGGGTGCCAAAGAGCGACCCAACCGCTCAGCAATCGGGCAGCCGAGTCGCTGGACAGGTCTTTGGGGTAGCCTTCCAGTTCGTATTCTGGCAGAAGCAGTAGCATCTCGTTGAGTTTTTGCATCAGAAATTCTTCTTGAATGTCGCCTTCTGTTCCTTTAGTTGACACTTAAGGTGTCGCTGGCTCGCAGATGAGTTTGCGGAACCGATACGTCCCCTTCGGCGTCAAAGGCTAAACCATCCGACCCTATCTTCTCAGGATTGTGTGGATTGCCATAATTGTCAGCCATGAATCAAACCATCTTATTTTTGTCGAAAGATATTTTCTTCTGGCCAGTCGTCCAGTCTGCCGCCCAAGCTATCGGCTGCACTGTTGTCATCATCAACAAGACCGATGATCCCAAGCTGACGCAACTGGACTACAGTCAAGTTGGTTGCTGCCTAATTGACCTGAATTGCTTGGAAGCGGACAAGATTATAGCAACTGTCGAGCAACTGCGTGAGAAGCTATCTACGACGCGGATTGTGGCATTTGGACCTCACGTACACGAATCGCGATTGGCGGCGGCCACTCAGGCCGGTTGCTCACCGGTCCTAAGTCGCGGCCAATTGACGGCCCGGCTATCAGACTACCTGGCAGGTTGGATGAAAGTCTAACAATTCTGCACTTTCGGCTCCGCACTCCCAACAACTCGAGCAATCGAGTATCATTAGGCCCCTTGGCTCACTCGCTGGCGCGTTTTGAAGTTGCTTTTTCGCTTGAATCGATTTGGTAGCGCTGAGAAAACGTTTATTTTCGTGCTCGTACTCAGCCATCGGCGGTACTCGTACTCGACAGACACGATCCGAGTATGACTACGACAACCATTGTATTGAGTACCAGTACGATTTTAGCCGAAATATCGCAACTTCAAAACTGGCGCGTTGGGCTGGTAATTTTGGGTCGATTTTCGTATGCCGCTCGATAAATCTTTAGGCGGCAAGAAGTTCTAGCAGAGTTAGTTGGAGCTTGTTTTACTGGATCCTCACTTGAGAGTTATCAATCGACATGCGGTGTTTAGGTGAAATTCAAAGCCGTCGGCAGGCTGAGCTGTTTGTCGCGTATCTCTTAACTCAAGGGATCTCAACTCACGTGGATGCCGCAGGGGCTGACGACTCGGACCGCTGGGAGATCTGGGTGCGTGATGAAGATCGGCTAGATGACGCGAGCCAATTGCTGCAGCAGTTCAAGGCTGATCCGCAACACCCGCAGTATCAAGATGCGGTGCGCGACGCGGCAAAGATTATGGCTCAGAAGGCCAAGCAGCGTGAGGCTGCAACAAAGAACCTACGCAAAGTGACCTATCAGGTAGGAAATTTGACCGATCGGCGCATACCTCCATTAACTTTGACGCTGGTGATCATTAGCTGCCTAGTTTCGTTGCTGAATAATTTTGGCAGGCCCGGTCAGTCCAACGAGCTGGGGCGCTCGATCAGTATGCAATTGAGCTTTGTCTCTCCGATCGACCATCACCTGACCAATGGCGATCCGGCGGCAAGCTTAAAAAAGGGCGAAGTTTGGCGAGCCTTTACGCCTATCTTCCTACACGGTAATACACTGCACTTAGTATTTAATGTCATTGGGCTAGTGGTATTCGGTCGACTGACTGAGCGCTGGATGGGCACGCCGCGTTACGCACTATTTATTCTGGTGGCAGCGTTGGCCTCCAACCTGCTTCAAGGATTGGCACCAGGATGGCTTCAGGGCAACCCGAATTTTGGAGGAATTTCAGGAGTTGTCTATGGGCTTTTTGGTTACATTTGGGTTCGGACTAGCATGAATCCAAGTTTAGGCGTGATGATCCCGTTTACGGTAGTTGTCCTACTCATTCTGCCATTGGTGATAGGGCTGACCGGGATGATTCCGAATTGGCAATATGCGGACCTAGCTCATTTGGTCGGATTGGTAGTCGGAGCCATTACCGCGTTCCTCCAGGAGATGCAGTAACCTGCCCAAACCAAAATCAATCAACGTTC
Source organism: Aureliella sp. (assembly GCA_036804625.1). Taxonomy (GTDB): domain Bacteria; phylum Planctomycetota; class Planctomycetia; order Pirellulales; family Pirellulaceae; genus Aureliella. The sequence goes on from DAIRSD010000600.1 coordinate 2,355, forward strand.
AGTCCAACCGAGAGGATTTATGTGGCAAGGATTGTTTGGCAAGGATTATTTGGCAAGGGCTGGGAGGCTAAGGACAGAATGTCTGTGGACGAGGCCCAGCGAGGGCACAGTTATTGCGCAGTGGGCTCGATCATTCAACTTTCGTTTGTTACAATTACGCACTCTATTCTTAAGGAGCGACAGCGCAGACCGAAAACTTCATCCGGATGGGTGGCAGAGTGGTCGCTTGCACCGGTTTTGA
>DAIRSD010000601.1:0-2585 GCA_036804625.1 Aureliella sp.
CGTCAGCAGAACCGACAATCGTTTGCCTCGCGTAACTGTCAATGGACGCACGGTTAATGTCGAACTGAATTCAAATCCTCAATTGCAGACTCGAGTCCAAGACCTTCTGCAAGTCTTCCGCCAAGACGGCAGCACCGCGGCTAGTCAACTGGTCTACGCATTGCGCTTGCGTGGTTCCGATACGATTGCCATTGCTTCAACAGCGAATGTCAATTCTGATCTTGTGCTAGCCGGTGCCGGTGCTGCTAAGGCGAATACGGATTTCGGATTGGGTAGCGACGTATCGGTTCAGTTTCTGGCACGCGATCCAGGCAACGCCGGAGTGGGAACTCGCATCACGGTAACTTCTCGCGATCGAGCTGGTGCGGCTAGCCCGATCGTGACGGTTTCAGGCAAGAATATCAATGTTGAAGTCAACAGCAACGCGCTGTTTCCAACGACATTACAAGAGTTCATTAATGCTATCAACTCAGCAGGTTCTCCTGCCTCGAATCTAGTGGAAGCAAAGCTGATCAGTGGTTTAGGGAGTACCAAGATTGGCAGATTGCCGTTGACTTACTCTCCAATCACCTTAGGCGGTGTCAACGAGACAGAGATCATTCCCGGTTATGTCGGTTTTGGCGATAGCGATCGTGAGGTGGTATTGCGATTTGCCGAACGTTTGCAGCAAAGCCAATATCGTATCGATATTTTAGGACAGGGCCTTCGCGCGCTCAAGAACGTCAACGGACAGGCATTTAACGATGGCGTTTCCCGGTCCATTCTATTTGGGTTGAATTCAGCCGCACGAGTAGAATCGATTGTGCCTCAGCCAGTGTCCCGATCTGCGGGCGGTTTGGTGCAACAGCGTAATCAAATCGATATCTACTTTAATGAGGATGCTCTGATCGATCTGAATGACATTGCAACAGTAAACGGATTGACCCTAACCGCATTACTGGCGTCTCGAAGTCCATTGTTCATTCAGAATTCTGATACGATCGTACTAAAATCGGGTGGTAGTCCCAGTGTTCTCGACTCGAATTTTTATCAACTAATCCACACCAACGAAACATTGGACACTCGTGACGACTTGGTGTTCAAGCCCAGCGCAGTTCGTTACTATCCCGATGCCGGTAGAGTCAGCCTGATTTACAATCGCAATCTTGACGAACTACAGCACCCGACTACCAGTGCCCTGCTGCCAACGGCTGATTTGCGACTGCGAGTTGGCACAAATGAATCTGCACCATTGCCACCTGTCCAAATCAATGCACTGGCCACAGATGCTGGTGATCGATTTGATAACGCAAGTAATTTGTCAGGCCAGTGGAATCCTGGCGGCGTAGGCTCACAATCCGTACTGATCGATTCTTTAGTGCGCAACACGGCACCTTATGTGTTGGATTTCCCGGGTGGAAGCGACGAGCCTGGTAATCGTCGAAATCGATATCAAGACAATTTGCGTTTGGGTGCTGACAACGTCGATGGGCCAAGTACTTTCTACTACAATTTTCAGCGCGAGTTAGGAACGATCTCGGGTTCGACGACCATCCAGTCGGTCAATGCTATCACGGAACAGCAGAAGACTCGCGTGCGTGAGGTCTTTGCCTTGTATGAGCGCTACTTGGGAGTGCGCTTTGTCGAGACTCAAAATCTGGGTTTCACCGTGGGCGTAGGGGATATGCGAGCTGTCGTTCCCTTTGAAGATGTCATTGGTAGTGGCGCGGCTGGCGTTCAAGCAATCAATCAGCCAGGTGGCCATTACTACAAAGCTGGCACGTTGACCAATGGGCAATCTGGTGCTGTGATGGATGCTCAGGATTTCAGCACTCCATCGGCAAACGTCTACGGAGGTAATTTCCAGCGGGCGGCCATGCAGGCGATTGGCCGGTTGCTGGGACTTGGATTGGCCGACGAAGTCGAAGGTTTCACGGTTATGTCCTACAATGGTGCGGTCATTCCAGGTGTTGGAACCGATATCGTTTTGCCTGGTGATGTTGACATCGTTCATGGTCAGTTTTTGTACCGGCCTGACAGCAAGGACATCGATCTCTATCAGTTTAGACTTCCAGTTGCTGGCCGGATATCGATCGAAACGTTTGCTCAGCGAATGTCGGAAGCTAGTCTTTTGGATACCACCATTCGACTCTATCAACAGAATTCAACTGGCGGTTGGGACGAAATCGCCGCCAACGACGACTACTACGGCTACGATTCGTTGGTGCAATTGGATTTGGAACAAGGCAATTACATCGTTGGTGTAAGTGCGTCCGGCAACAACAAATACGATCCAACAATTTCCGACTCAGGGTTGGGCGGACGAAGCGATGGTCGATATCAATTACGCATGGATTTCCGTCCTCCCGCTCAGGGTGTGCTGCGCGATGGAACCGGCAAAGCGTTTGATGGTAACTCCAGTGGCGAATCTGGCGGAGTCTTTAACTTCTGGTTTCGCCCTGCAGGACCAGGCAATACCAAGTTTGTTGACAAAATGGCCAGCACCCCTGGCAACGGATCGCTGCAGTCGCCCTACCGCAATATCAACAGCGCTCTGGCTGCCGCAGTTCCCGGTGACGTAGTACGCATCGTTGGCAATCCTGGAG
>DAIRSD010000602.1:0-2576 GCA_036804625.1 Aureliella sp.
AGCTTTCTTTGGAACTATGTCATCAACCCTGCGAAGAGCTGCAGTCCAACCAAGAGATTCAAGTTCGTGTCGACAAAATCGATCCGCAGACCGGCAAAATTGGACTATCCCTACGTTCTTTGCAAGAACATCCATGGGCTAACATCCTGTCGCGATTTACGCCAGGTTCGATTGTCAAAGGAACCGTAACGCGATTGGCAGAATTCGGTGCCTTTGTGAAATTGGCTACCGGAGTGGAAGGACTGGTTCACATTAGCGAACTGGCACATCATCGCGTGAGTAATGTCTCCAGCGTGGTTTCGGAAGGCCAGGAGGTCGATGTCAAGGTTTTGTCGATCGAAGGCGAGAAACAAAGAATCAGCCTTTCGTTAAAAGCGGCCCAGGCTGTGACAGCGACCCAGGACGATCAGGAACAAGTGCAGGAAGAAACTGAGCAGCCAACCATCGCCCGACTACCAGCAAAGCGAGCCGTGCCGCTTCGCGGTGGAACGGGTGGGGCCAGTGGTGGCCAGCAGTTTGGACTCAAGTGGTAGAAGCTGCATCATGGATGCGGAACGCAACGTGCTGATCGCTGCGAATCCCAAGTCGGGTAGGGGCTCCACTTTGGAACTGGTTGCCAAGCTGAATCACTCGCTGCAGGCATGCGGATATCGCAGCCAGGTAATCACCAACTTGGATCAGCTTCAATGCACCGCGATAAAGTTGCTTCAAAAACATCGACTGACAGCAGTGGTCAGCGCAGGCGGTGATGGTACAATCAGTACGTTGGCCAATTTGTTGCCGCAAGATATTCCGCTAATGATTTTTCCTCTGGGGACGGAAAACCTTCTGGCCAGGTACTGGGGACTAACAACAGATATCGCAGCAGCTTGCAATACGTTGCGATCTGGCCGAGTCGTACAGATGGATGTCGGGCTGGCTAATGGCAAGCTGTTTTTAGTGATGTTGAGCTGCGGATTTGACGCTGCCGTTGTTCACTGCATGCACGCTCGGCGTGTCGGACCGATTCGGCGTTGGATGTACGCTGGTCCCATTTTGAAGTCGCTGACGCGGTACAAGTACCCGAACATGGCATGGACGGAAGTCTGTGGTCTTGTTCCACAGGAGCATCAAGCCGCATGGATCTTTGTTTTTAACGTTCCGCGTTATGCAGCCGCTCTGGATTTCTGTCCTTTGGCCAATCCGTTGGATGGTCGCTTGGACGTATGCACATTTCAAGGTTCAGGGTTATGGAAAGGACTTTACTATTTGGCTTACTTGTGGCGTGGGCAACATGAAAGCCTGCCCGATAACACGCATCGCCAAGTTCGCAAGATGACGATCCAGGCACCGATCGACACAAACGGACAGCCCATCGAAGTGCCCTATCAAATTGATGGTGATCCCGGCGGCATGCTTCCGCTGACGATCGAACTTCAGCCCGGTCGATTACGGCTGCTGGTGCCAGAAGTTTGTCAGCCCAGCGATCCCATTGCTGTAGAAAGTGTTGCCCTTGCCTGACGGACGGACTAGTTGCCGGAATGCACTAGTAAGGTCTGAACTGGTGCGGGATAATGGACGTACTTAAAACGATATCACCTTCTTAGTTCCTGCGTAGCTCGAATGCCAATTGCGACTTGGCCATCACCCAATCCATTTATCAACGGCTTATTCAAGCAAAACAACAAACGATGCACTTTTCTTTTCGACAGCGGTATTGGGTCTGGCTTGGATTGTTACTTTCGCAGTGCCTAGCTGTCGGTTGCCAGCGGCGGACACGTGATGAAACGGAACAGATCACCAAACGACTAAATCAAAAATCGCTGCAAACCGATTCCCTGCGACAGGGCATGCGCTATCTGGCACAGACCACGCCGCTCAACCGCGCCAACTTATCCAGCGAAGTACGTATTCTACTGAATGCTTGGCTGAAAACCTCAAATGCGACAAAAACAACCTATGCGGCCTCCAATCTACTCAGCGCTCTGGACCCCAAGGCACTGAAACTTGTCGGCTGCGATTCCGCTGCGGCAACTCAGTTTTGTCCGACAGATGTCGACTATCTGTTCGAATGCATGTTGATGAAGCGTCTGTCGGATTGGATTGTTCGTGGCCCAGTCCACGATCGTGTTTTTCAAAGTTCGCTTTCTGCAAAGATGTCGAGTTTAGAGGCGGCCGAAGCGTCTAAGTTAGAACAGGCCTACAAGTTGTTCGACTGGACCATCCGCAACATCATATTATCTGGCCATGAGTCGTCTCAGATGCAGGTCAAAAGTAGCGATCCGCGCTTGCCGCTGGTGGAAAATGGGGTTGGCTATGCCTATTTGCCATGGGAATCCACCTTCTTTTGTGGAGGCGACTTCATCGTTCGAGGCAGGGTGTTCAGCGCGCTGGCCAGACAGCAAGGCATCGACTCTTGTTGGCTATCGGTTGGCGCACAAGCGGGTCAACCAGGTGAACTTTGGGCAATGGGGGTGTTAGTGGGCAACCGCATCCTGCTGCTGGACCCCAAGTTGGGGCTTCCCATCCTGGACCCTGATAAAGACGCTTGGGCTACTGTGCAAGATGCCACTACTAACGCTCGTATTCTCAGACGA
>DAIRSD010000603.1:0-2575 GCA_036804625.1 Aureliella sp.
GGAACGGTACTTCCCTTACGTATCGTCCTTATCTACTGCTTTTTGATATAAATTTGCTAGCGACTTGGCGTTGGCCCAAATAGAATGCAACTGTTGCTTCCTAATCATGTTGACGCACTTTGACTAGAAATGGCAGCCAAAACGTAGCTTTTCTGCCCCCTAATCGGTCGGCTGTACCGTTTTAGATGTCTTAAAGCACCACAAAACTTATCTCTGTTTTTCCTGCGACTTCCCGCTATCCCTTGAATGTTGAATAGCAATGACGTTCGTAAAGTCCCTCACAATGACTTTGGCATTGACGGTTTCTTTATTACCTACATTGATTGTCCATGCCAAAACCGTTGGCGGAGCCAGTCGTTGGGCAACTTTCCAAAACGAAAGTCAGCATCTATACGCGCTTAGCCTTCAGGCCGATGCAAAAGCCGATTACCCTCGGCCTAGTCGTTACGAAGTGGTCGTAATGTTCGACACTTCGGCCTCTCAAACTGGCTGGGTGCGTCAGGAAGGTCTGGAAGTTCTTGACGAGCTTGCCATTACTTTACCGGTCGGAACTTTGGCCGGTTTGGTGGCCTGCGATGTTCAGGCTGTTCAACTCACTCAATCACTGGTTGCTCCTAGCGACCCTTCTTGGATCTCATCGGTCGATTTGCTAAAAAAGCGAGTGCCGCTGGGCGCAACCGATCTAAGCGGTGCATTGCAGACTGCAGCCAAACTATTTAGCGACTCGCCCAACAGCCAACGCACCATCATCTACATCGGTGACGGTGTTAATCGCTGCAACTTTTTGTCGAACCAACAGCACCGACAACTGATCGATGATCTGGTACAACAGCAAATCACTTTTTCCACCTTTGTCATCGGACCTATAACCGACATCGGGAACTTGGCTTCGATTGCCAATCATACCGGTGGCATTCTGTATGCGCGTCAAGCCATCCAGGAATCCACTCAGGTTATCGGTCGCAACTTGGGGCGGAGCGCTGCGATGCCTGTCGTTTGGGTCCAAGAGGCTCAGTTGCCAACGAGCGTTTCAAGTCAATTACCGCAACGATTTCCGCCGCTAAGATTGGATCGCGATTCAGTCATCCTTGGGCATCTTAGCTCAGCTCCATCAGCTGGCCAAGTTCAGATCGTTGGCCAAGTGGCAGGCAAGACGATTCAAATGCACTGGGACATACACCCGGAAGCAAGTCATCCTGACCTTGGGTTCCTGACCTCTTTGGTAGAACGACATCGGCTGGATGGAGGCTTGAATCTAGCGGCCCTAGGCTCCGACGGTCTTCGCGCTCTAAGCCTGGTTATGGCTGATAGCGCCACCGACATGATCAAGTCGGGGCGATTTGCCTTGGCTTCTGGACAACCGGAAAGCGCTCTTCGTATCGCAGAGGAAGCTCTTAAGCAGGATCCAGGCAATCCCGAAGCAAGCAGCTTGAAGAACGCTGCGCAACAGGCACTTGAACCCAAAGAATCGATACCAACTGGCAAGTTGATGCAATTCAATGGCAGTCCAACCGTAAGTGCCCAAGCGCCATCCCTACTGGCTGAAACTCTTAGTGCAGGCGACCTGTTGGCTCAGGAGCAAGAGATGCGACGCGCCGCAGCCCAGGCTCTCCAGCAGCACGTTCGCAACGAGCTTAGCGATGCACGCAGGCTGGCAACGACGGAGCCCACTTCAGTCAAGAACTCGCTGAAACTTTTGCTGGAGGAAGTAGACTCAACCATCGACATCGACGCCAGCACACGCACACAACTGCGCAGCCAGATCGGCTCGGCTATCGAGCAGGTTTCGTTACAAGAAGCCAAACAGATCCAGCGAAACGCCCAAGCAGAAGCCGTGCGTGCACAAGCCGATGCGGCGCAGCGCCTTTTGAATGAAACCCGGCGTGAGGAAGAATCACTGAAGCAATTGGTCGAACATTTTAACTTCCTGATGTCGCGTCAGCGCTACTTGGAGGCATCCAAAGATGTGGCACCTGAAGTTGCCAAGCTGGTTCCCGATTCCGAACTGGCTGTGGTTACTCGCGAGGAAAGTTCGCTAATGTCCAACCAAGCGATCGTCATGGACGCATTCAAGCGACGCGAGCAGGGAGTGGTCGATGCGCTGCGCGGCGTGGAAGAGGCCGCACTCCCGTTTTACTGCTTCACAAGTCCTGTCGTCTACCCTCCAGCAGAAATCTGGCAAGCTCTGTCGGCACGACGCAAAGAGCGATATGCGGCGGTTAGTTTGTCCACCAGTGATGAGAAATCTCAGAAACTTTATTCGGCGCTCAAACAAACCGCGTCACAACTCAGCTTCCAAGGCACGCCACTTTCGCAAGTCGTGCAAAATCTAGCAGACGAGTTCAAAATCCCAATTTGGGTTAACGTCGCAGAATTAGAGGTCGAAGGTGTTGACCCGGCCTCCCCGATCACAATGGAGCTTCCACCGATCTCACTGCGCAGCGCACTTCGCATGATGCTCAAACCATTGAACTTGACCTACATCATTCGCAACGAGGTCCTAGAAATCACGACCGAAGCCAGTGTCGAAGCCGATCCGATCAACCGTATCTACCCTGTGGGAGACTTGGTTGAC